>NZ_JBXASW010000009.1:114707-157699 GCF_058809745.1 Variovorax sp. MPBD4-3 | reverse complement strand
GGCAACTCGCCAGTCAGTCCGCCAAGACGGCGGCATGACTTAAACCAACTGGCCTCCATGAAAGCCGGGGCGATTCAGCTAAGGCCGCGAGAGCGAAGGCAGCTGAAGCCTATCGTGCGATCGAGCAGGCACCCCTGAATTTTTCTATAGACGAGGCGTTGTCAGAGGAACTGGAAAACGCCTTTCCCCAGGCTTCAAGCGAATTCGCAGCGTTTCAGAACGCGACGCAGAATCGGCGAGCCACGGCTATGCAAGCGTCGGGTGGAGCCGTCGCATGGGATTCGATCGAGGCCCTTCCCAACAACCCCAGCGTGAGACTCGTCGACAAAGCAGGGGCGCTTACTGCCGAAGCAAAAGCCTTTGAGGAATCCATGGACGTCAAGGCACGAGCAGAGATGGTCTTGCAACAAGACGAGCTCAATGCGCGCGTGAAGCTCTCCGAAACTAAGGACTCGGTCTTGGAGGCTGTTACCAAGCTAGCCCATAACGCCAAACTGAAGGCGTGTGCGGACAGCATCTCCGTAACCGGCATCTCCCGCAAGTCGACCGATCTGTCGGAAAAAATGGCGACTCAAGAGGTCGTGGACGCCCTGAACGCCGAGCTGCTTGCCTTGAATGTTCATGAACTTCAAGTGGCGATGAAACCGGAATCGCCCAAAGGCAAGACTCAGTACAAGCTGAGGCTACAACTGCCCGGAGGTGGCACGCCGTCGGCCATTCTCAGCGAGGGTGAGCAGCGCGGAATTGCCATCGCATCTTTCTTGGCGGAGGTGAAGCTTGGGAAGGGGCGCGGAGGCGTCGTCTTCGACGATCCAGTCTCGTCTCTGGATCATCGCCACCGTTGGCATGTCGCCGCACGCCTGGTCGAGGAGTCCAAGACGCGACAGGTGATTGTCTTTACACATGACATCTACTTCTTATGCATCATCCAGCAGCAAGCTGGCTTAGCGCATGCGACTGCGTCGACGCAGTGCATCGGGCGCGGACCTGCCGGTTTTGGAGTCCAAGCCGATCGTTTGCCCTTTGACACCCTGAGCACTTCGAAGCGTGTCAAGGCGCTAAGAGGTATGCGCGATCATCTGGCAAAGGTGCACAAGGAGGGGAATGCAGCTGAGGCGATGCGGCTCACGCGCGAGGCCTACTCGCATTTGCGTATGGCATGGGAGCGAGGTGTCGAAGAAGTACTCCTGCAAAGCACAGTGACTCGGTTTGATGAAGGGGTCTCGACTCAGCGACTTAAGGGAGTCGTCGTGGAGGATGGAGACGTGGACGCGATCAACGCTGGCATGACGAAAAGTTCGAAATTTTCGGGTCACGACCCCGCAATGTCCGCTCAGATTCCCACCCCTCATCCAGACGAACTGTTGGAGGACATCAACAAGCTCGAAACTTGGCGGGCGTCTGTGACGGCCCGTGCCGACATCGTCCAGGCGAGGCGGAAGTAGAAGGCATCAATTGGCCAGAACCGGACCTATTGGCCTTCTATTCCTTCGGCCCGTGCGGCCTGATACGCTTGCCGAGCGCAAGTTCGCTGCGAGGAGACCATAGGCCATGAACTGTGTAATTTGTTTGACGGAACTCGTTCCCAGCAATGATTCGCTAGAGCACATCATCCCTGCGTCGGTGGGGGGAAGGCTCAAGAAACGAGGCGTGCTATGTAGGTCGTGCAACAACACCGCTGGCGAAGACTGGGACTCGGATCTTGCTAGGCAGCTGAACTTCTTTTGCGTGACGTTCGATATCAATCGCGAACGAGGCCCGGCGCCACCGGAGAAGGTTACGACGTCGAACGGGAGAGAGCTTCTCCTCCACCCAGGTAAGCCCATGACGCAAGTCAGTCCGGTGTTTAAGTCCACACGGCTGCCAGGACGCATCGCCTATGAGATTCAGGCGAGATCGATGGACGAAGCGAAAGCGATGGTCAAAAAGCTTGCGCGGAAGCATGCCGATCTCGATGTTGAGGCTGCCCTCGCCAGTGCGCAGATCAGCAACGAGCTGCTTGATGGGTACATTCACGTATCAACAGAATTCGCCGGAGAACTAGCGGGCCGGTCAATTGTAAAAAGTGCACTGTGCTGGGCGGCCTTGCAGGGTGTGCCAGCGACTGCATGTCATGAAGCCCGTGAGTACCTAACTAATACTGCGGCTGAAGCTTGCTTTGGGTTCATAAATGAACCTGACCCGGTATCGAACAGACCTAAAGGTGTTCCTCTGCACTGCGTCGCAGTAAGCAGTATTGGCACAGCAGGGCAGTTGCTAGGCTACGTCGAGTTCTTCGGCTGGCGGAGAATGGTTGTTCAGCTTGCGAGGGAATACAGCGGCCCCGCTGTCCACGCAAGTCACTTTATCGACCCCCGCACGAGCGAGGTTCTGGAGCTTGATGTCGACCTTCGCTTTGACCATGCGACGGTGGCATCGATCTTCGACTACAAGCATTCCCTGCCGGACCAGGTCACCGCCTCGGCAGCGCCAATTATCGAGGCCATGCTCGAAAAGTTGAGCCAACAAGAGACCAATCGAGCGATCGCCGAAATTGTCGAGAGGGCGTTTCGTGAATGCGGAGCGAGTGAAGGCGAGATGCTTACCGATGAGCATCTCCGCAAAGTCACAGAGTCCATGGCCGCGCAGATCGTGCAGTACCAATCGAAACTGATGAAGCGCTAGGCGGGGTCCGAAGGTCGTCCAGGCCGAAGGTGAAGGGGATTCGAACGATGCAGTCATCGGAAACAGAGCACGCGATAGTGCGCACATTCGCATCCGAGGTAGTGCCCGGCAAGTCGCCGCTGTCGGTGTGGTGCCTCCCGGTCGCTGGTGCCGCGGAGCGCGATTGCTTCGGAATCGTTGAGAGACAGATCGCCAAGGCAGGCGGCTCGCTAGTGCTAGGCTGGGCGATCTGGTACAGGGTCCCGATCATCGAGGCTGAATTTCACGCTGTCTGGCAGAGCCGCTCTGGGGTGTGGCTCGATCTCACGCCTCGGCCGTTTGCCGTGGAGTGGATCACTTTCGTGTCGGATCCGGCTGCACGCTATGGCGGCTCGCAGGTCGACAACATCCGCAGATCCCTCGTGGACGATCCTGTTGTGGACGAGTTCCTGGCGCTCCAGCGCAGGCAGTTCGAGATCATGAATGAGGGCGACCTCGCGCGCGCGCACGGGCGCATCAGGCTCACAGAGCAACGCATGGCGGAACTCGAGTTCACCAGCGAACGGGCGTCTCGGCTGGCTGAGCTTATTGCCGTGCGATATCAGCCACCAGATTGACGGGCCTACTGATCTTGGTTTGAAGACGTATCTGCTTTTCACTCTTCGGTACTCCCTTCCTGACCTTCGACCCCCTCGGCCTGCTCGGTTTCGAACGTGAGCTGGCTCACAAAGCCGCTGCCGTCGAGCGTGTGCCTCACGCTCGCAACGATCCACGGCGTCTCGTCTATCTGCCGCTTGAAGCCCGCCACCCGGCCCGGGCGCTGCGCCGTGATGTCGGCGCGGCCGTAGGCGAGGGTGATTTCAAAGTCGAAGATCCCGCGCTGAATGCGCAGCCACTCGGCGCGCGCGGCGGCCAGCGCGTCTTCCTTGCTCGCGAAGGTGGTGCGCAGCTCTTTGGCCCGGCCGCTGATGCCCGCGAGCACGCTGCTGCGCTTGCCGGTCTTGATGTTGTTCCACCAGGCCTTCACGCCGCTGTAGGCGTCGCGGTCGGCGCGGCTCCATCGGTGCTGGTCGCCGTCTTGCCTGGTGATGACGAACGGCGCCAGCACCTTGCCGCTGGGTGTGCGCGCGGCGCGCGCCTGGCTGAAGAGCAGCTTGCCGTTCTTCACGGTGCACAGGCAGTCGTAGGTCTGCGCCAGGCGTCGCAGGAACGACGCATCCGACTCGCCGAGCTGGTCGGCGTGCTTGACCTTGCGTGTCGCAATTTCCTTGGCGACGATGGCCTCGATGCGGTTGCGCTTGGCCACGCTCTTCACGATGGCGCCGACGGTGGTGTCGTGCCACGACTGGTCGCGCAATGAGCGCAGGCTGTCGAGCAGATTGGCCGCGCGGGCGCGAATGGTGATCTCGTCGGGCGTGCCCGCGTGCTGCACTGCCTGCACGGTGTATTTGCCCTTGTCGATCAGGCCGACGGAAAGCCCATTTCTTCTGTCGTGAGCTGCCTGTAGGGCGCCGCGTTGGGCTCGGCGAGCCAGCCGATGGCCACTTCGACTGTGTCGCCGGAGTTGGGCAGCTCCACGGCGCCGTCATGATCGCTCACGACGAGTTCGATTTCGTCGGAGTCGTTCTGCCTGTCGTCGGTGATGGTCAAATACACGGCAAAGGAAACCGGCATTTCGATTACGCCGAAATTGCCAAGCTTGTGGAGTAGGTCAAGCGCGGCATGACGCCAAGAGAAATAGCCCGGCAGATGGTGCCGGTTTAACGAGCTTCGATCCACAGCAGGTTGGCTGAACTCGGCTATCGAAAGAGCGAGAAATATCGCAGCAGCAAGGAAGATAAAATGAGCGACAACAAAGCGCCGCCAGCGCCCAGCATCGGCAATGCGCTCTCCAAGGCGGCCTATATCGCATTTGCCATTGCGCTTTGCCTTGCTCTGCTCTCGCATATCCCCGGCCCTATGGGCTCGCTGTTTAAGGAGGCGCTAGCGGAGAGTCGTGCGCCGTTCTGGGCATTGCTGGGTTTGATCGCGTGTACCAGCGTACTAGCATTTGCTTGGATGTGGCGCCTCGCTTTTCCTCCCGGTCCTAAGTTCTTTGCAGTGGTGCGGCAGTCAGCCGACGTTCTGCTTGGCGCTTCGTATGTTCTCTGCGGGGTTCTCATGGCTGTGTGTTTGGCGACATGGTCTTTGCGTCCTTGGGGGCCAGCCGCGCTCACCACCGGACTCATGTACAACCTCACGTTCGCTTACGATTCCGTGCTCTCACCCACCCGTCCATCTCGGACTAAATGCTTGTTCGGAATGGCCTCAAACCTGCTTCTCTCTGTCTTGCTAGTTTTCGTCGCGCTCAGGATCGCTGATGGGGGCTGGGAAGCGATCTGGAAATAGAAGCAGAAGGTAAAGCAAGGCGTATTGAAAATTGCGGCTCGTCGTATGTACAAGCGCTGCGTACTTCGCGGGAAGGCTGCTGAGAATTCTTAATGTAGAGCGCTTTTTGGCCGAAATTCGATCTCTACCGGGTAGGCCATTTCAGTGACTCAGGTTGCAGCCAGCAAGTAAATTCCTCCCGATCACCCAACCTGCCTCTCATGCAGGTTGCACCACATCCAATCCTCCCCGGGCTCCATCGACTGGATCACCGGATGTTGCTGCGCATGCGAATGCTTCGTCGCGTGCCGGTTCTTCGACGAATCGCAGCAACCCACGTGGCCGCATTGAACGCACAGGCGCAAGTGAACCCAGGTATCGCCGGTCTTCAAGCAGTCTTCACAGCCGCGCAGAGTGTGCGGCTGCGCGATGTCGGCGGGAACGTGGTCGCAGGGTTTGATGGGCACGAGGCAACTCCTTTGTAATTCGAGACTGATCAGGCCGTAGTCGATGACTGCGACAGGTGTTGATGAATCAGCGCCACCGCAGCAGCGCCTTCGCCGATGGCGCCGCCGACGCGCTTGACGGAGCCCGAGCGCACATCGCCCACGGCGAACACGCCGGGCACGCTGGACTCGAGCGCGGTCGCCGGCCGAGCTGGAAAGCCGCTGCTCGCGGCCGCGCCGGTCAGCACGAAGCCATGCTTGTCGACCGACACGCCGCATCCTTCGAGCCACGAAGTCTCGGGCTCCGCGCCCACGAAGAGGAAGATATTGCGGGCAGGGCAGTCGTGCTCGTCGCCCGACGTGTGGCAGCGCCACGTCGCACCCGTGAGGCCTTCGTCCGGTCCGCCGTGCAGGCGCACCAGTTCCGTGTGCGGCTGCAGCGAGATGTTGGGAGTGGCTTCGATGCGGTCGATGAGGTAGCGCGACATGCTGGCCGCGAGCGACGGCCCGCGCACCAGCACGTTGACCTTGGCCGCATGGCGTGACAGGAACACCGCGGCCTGTCCGGCAGAGTTGCCGCCGCCGACCAGCGCCACTTCCTGCCGCGCGCAAATCTTCGCTTCGATGGCCGAAGCCCAGTACCAGATGCCGCGCCCCTCGAATTCGGCGAGGCGCGGCACCGCGGGTCGCCGGTAGCGCGCGCCGCTTGCAATCACCACGGTGCGCGCATTGATGGTGCGGCCGTCGGCCAGCGAAACGCGCAGGCTTTCTTGCGGGTTGTCGCGCGAGCAGTCCAGCGATGTCACCTTGGCGGGAATCAGCATCTCGACGCCGAACTTCTGTGCCTGCACGAAGGCGCGGCCCGCGAGCGCCTGGCCGGAGATGCCGGTCGGAAAGCCGAGGTAATTCTCGATGCGTGCGCTGGCCCCGGCCTGTCCGCCGAAGGCCCGGCAATCGAGCACGATCACGCGCAGGCCTTCGGAGGCCGCATACACGGCGGTGGCCAGGCCCGCCGGCCCGGCGCCCACCACGGCCACGTCATACAACTCGTCGCGCTCGGCGGTGTCGACCATGCCCAGGCAGCGCGCGAGCGCATCGTCGGTGGGGTTCACCAGCACGGAGCCGTCCGGACACACCGCCAGCAGCTTGCCGGCACCGTACTGCGCGATGAGCGCGGCGGCGTCGGGGTCGTCGTCGGCGTCGACCAGGTGATAGGGGTAGCCATTGCGGCGAAGAAAGTTCTCCAGCCGGGCCATGTCGGGCGACTGCGGCGGGCCGATCAGCACCGGTCCGCTGGCGCCGGATTCGATCAGCGCCACGCGTCGCAGGATGAGCGCGCGCGTAATGCGTTCGCCCAGGTCGGCTTCGGCGACCAACAGCGCGCGCAGTTGCGCCGGCGGCACGAGCAGCACTTCGACATCTTCATCGGCATGTCCGTCGACCAGGGCAGGGCGGCCGCTCAGCTGGCCGACCTCGGCCAGGAACTCTCCCGGGCCCTGCCGCACGATGGGCACGACGTGGCCGAGCCCATCGCGTTGCGTGACCGCCACGACGCCCTTGAGCAGAACGTACATCCCGGGGCCGGTTTCTCCGGCGGTGAAGAGCCGGGCACCGCGCGCGAACTGTTGCACGGTGCCGAAACGCGCAATACGCGCAATCTCCGTGTCACTCAGCACGGGAAAGGTCTGCTGGAGGCGGCCGTTGTCGGTGCCGCGTACGTCGGTGGCCATGCGTGAAAGCTCCTTTTCGCGAGTCTCCCGCATTAGACGACGAAGTGCACGGAAGGGCCTGCGTCGCCGTCATGTGTCTGAAATGTTCCTGACATGCCGGCTTCATGGCAGGTGCGGAGACTCCCTCGGCAGAAAGGGTTCCCCATGAAAGAACTGCCCAACCCGACATTTCCGCTTTCGCAGATCGGGCTGCGCGCGGCCTTGTGGCCCGCTCCTGTTGCCGTTGGTTCGACCACCACCATCACTGCCCGCTCCTCGGTGCCCCAGGCGCCCGCAGTCATTCTTCCTCCGGTTCCCGAAGCCCGCCAGGGCATCACCGTGGGTTGGGCTCGCCACCTCGACGACGTGCGTGCCGCGCAACGCCTGCGTTACGACGTGTTCGTCGGCGAGATGGGCGCTCGCGTGTCGTCGCCGCTGGCCGGCCACGACATCGACCTGTTCGACGATTTCTGCGAACACCTGCTGGTCCGCGACGAACTGACGCAGCAAGTCATCGGCACCTATCGCGTGCTGACGCCGGCACAGGCCCGCCGCGTGGGCAGCACCTACAGCGATACTGAATTCGACCTCACCCGCCTGCGCGATCTGCGCGAGCGCATGGTCGAGCTTGGCCGCAGCTGCGTGCACCCCGAACACCGCCAGGGCGGCGTGATCCTCGCGCTGTGGGGGGCCTTGGCCGGCTTCATGCACCGCAACAAGCTCGACACCATGATCGGCTGCGCGAGCATTCCCATGTCGCACAACGGCGTGACCAACGGCGACGCTGCCGCCAGCATCTGGCGCCAGGTGTCGACCAGCCACATGGCGCCGATCCAATACCAGGTGCAGCCGCGCCTGCCGCTGCCGGTCGAGCGGCTGGACAGCACGCTCGACGTGGAGCCGCCAGCGCTCATCAAGGGCTACCTGCGCCTGGGTGCCAAGGTGCTCGGTGCGCCGGCCTGGGACCCGGACTTCAACGCCGCTGACCTGCCGATGATGATGCGCATCGACGATCTGCCAGCGCGTTACCGCAAGCACTTCCTGGGCGCATGAAGCCGGCGGTCGCCCGGCCCGAACCGGGGCCGCTCGCTTCTTCCAACACGCCTCCAGGGTCTGGAGCAGGTGCGCTGGAGGCGTCACGGGAATGTCATGCAAATGACACAAGCGCGGATGACACTGTCATATTTCCGCCTACACGTTCTCCTGTGCCGCTTGCTCCAGAATCAGTGCCTATGCAATCCGACCCCGCAGATCCGTCGCTCGACGTCGCTGCGCCCACGTTCACGCTGCTGGACCGCGATCACAGCATCCTGTCATTCAACGAGCGCGTGCTCGACTGGGCGCATCGGACCGAAGTGCCGCTCATCGAACGGCTGCGCTATCTTTGTATTGTTTCGTCGAATCTCGACGAGTTCTTCGAAGTCCGTGCCGCGCCGCACCTGATCGCGGGCAGCGCCGGCGACCACAAGGGCACCTACACCGTCGAATCGTTCGAGCGGCTGGCCGACGCGGCCCACACGCTCGTGGCGCGGCAGTACGCGCTGTACAACGACGAGCTGATGCCGACTTTCGCCACGCACGGCATCCACATCATTTCGCACGGTGAACGCAATCCGGCGCAGCGCAAGTGGGTCAGCGAGTATTTCGAGCGTGAAGTGCGTCCGCTGCTGATTCCCGTGGGGCTGGACCCCGCTCATCCGTTCCCGCAGGTGGCGAACAAGTCGCTCAACTTCATCGTGAGGCTGGGCGGCAAGGACGCCTTCGGGCGCGAAAACCCCATCCAGATCGTGAAGGTGCCCCGTGTGCTGCCGCGCCTGATCAAGATGCCTGCCAAGGTGTCGGATGGCAAGACGCTGTTCGTGGCGCTGTCGAGCGTGGTGCGGGCGCACCTGTCGAGCATGTTCCCCGGCCGCGAGGTGGGCGACTTCTCCCAATTCCGCGTCACGCGGCATTCCGACCTTGCGGTGGACGAGGAAGACGTCAAGAACCTGCGCACCGCCTTGCGCCAGGGACTGCAGCACCGGCACTACGGCCAGGCTGTGCGTCTCGAGGTGTCGGCGAGCTGCGCGGAGTCGCTGGCGAGCTTCCTGCTGGCGCAGTTCAATCTGCCGCCGCAGGCCCTCTACCGAGTGCACGGGCCGGTGAACCTGGCCCGGTTCACGCAACTCGCGGATCTGCTCGACGAACCCAAGCTGCGCTTTCCGCCGTATCCGGCGTCCTACCCGGTCACGCTGTCGCCGTCGCAGTCGTTCTTCGAAAGGCTGCAGCGCAGCGACGTACTCATTCACCAGCCTTTCGAGAGCTTCGACGGCGTGCTGGCGTTCCTGCGCGAGGCGGTGCTCGACCCGCAGGTTCTGGCGATCAAGCAGACCATCTACCGCACCGGCGCCGACTCGGTGCTGATGGACCTCCTGCGTGAAGCGGTGCGCCGCGGCAAGGAAGTCACGGTGGTGGTGGAGCTGAAGGCACGCTTCGACGAAGAGGCCAACATCAACTGGGCTGAAATGCTCGAGTCGATCGGCGCGCAGGTGGTGTACGGCGTGGTCGGCCTGAAGACCCACGCCAAGATGCTGCTGGTGACTCGCCGCGAGGGCAAGCAGATGCGCCGCTATGGCCATCTTTCCACCGGCAACTACAACCCGCGCACCGCCAAGCTCTATACGGACATCAGCCACCTCACGGCCGACCCGCTGCTGACGGCCGACATGGAGACCGTGTTCGTCCACCTCGCGAGCCAGAGCCGGTTGCCCAAGCTCAACCGCATGTGGCTGGCGCCGTTCGACCTGCACAAGAACCTCGTCACCCAGATCGACGCGCTCGGCGTGGCGGCTGCGGCTGGACATGCGACGCGCATCGTCGCCAAGATGAACGCGCTGACCGACGAGGAGATCATCGCCGCGCTGATTCGCGCGGGGCAGAAGGGCGTGAAGATCGACCTGATCGTGCGCGGCGCCTGCACGCTGCCGGCGCAGGTGCCGGGGGTGACCGACAACATCCGGGTGCGCTCGGTGATCGGGCGCTTCCTCGAGCATTCGCGGGTCTTCTACTTCCGCAACGGCGAAGACGAGTCGCTCTACCTGTCGAGCGCCGACTGGATGAACCGCAACATGATGCGTCGCATCGAGCTCGCCTGGCCCGTGACCGACCCGGGCCTGCGCCAGCGCCTGATCGACGAATGCCTGGTGGCCTATCTGCACGATGGACGCGACGCCTGGGATCTGGGCGGCGATGGCATCTATACCCGCGTCGACCACGACACGCATGCGGGCGAGGCGGGTGCTTCCCGAGCGATCGAGGCGCACGGCGCACAAGCTGCGCTCATGAATCGCTATGCATCCCGAGCGCACATCCGGGATGCATCCGGCAACTGAAGACCGAAAGACGATGACCATGGACTTGATCTTCTGGCGCCACGCCGAAGCCGAGGACTGGACCGAGGGTTGCGACGACATGCAACGCTCCCTCACTGCGCGCGGCGAGAAGCAGGCCAAGCGCATGGCGACCTGGCTCGACCGTCAGTTGCCGGACGGCACGCGGATCATCTGCAGCCCCGCGCGGCGCTGCGAGCAGACGGCTCTTGCGCTGGGCCGAAAGTACAAGCTCCGCGCCGAGCTGGCACCCGACACCACGACCGAGGCGTTGCTCGGTGCGGCCGGCTGGCCCAACGGCAAGTCGGTGGTGCTGATGATCGGCCACCAGCCGTCCGTGGGGCAGGCGATTTCGCTGCTGCTGGGCCTCAAGCAGGACAGCTGCCCGGTGCGCAAGGGTTCGCTCTGGTGGATCCGCACGCGCGAGCGTGACGGCGACGTGCAGACCGTCGTGGTGACGGTGCAGTCGCCGGAACTGCTCTGAACGTGGCGCTGGCGCGGCTCAGCAGCCGCTGAGTTCGACGCGCCAGCTGCTGGTCTTCTGCCAGGCCAGCACTTCTTCGCGCAACAGGTGGGCCGACTGCGGATAGGCCTCGGCCCAGTCAGGCGCGCAGGCGATCGTGAAGGCGCGGGCGCCCAGCGCCGCCAGGTGCAGTGCCTGGGGATCGGGATCGCGCCGCGCATGGCACAGGATGATCGCGAGCCGCAGCGACAGCAGCTGCATCACGAAGGTCTCGTCGTCCAGTGCCACCTCTAGCTTGCGCAGTTTGCCGCGTTGACCCAGCACCAACTGGCCCAGCGCGTGCATTTCGTTCACTGCGAAGCCGGGCGCGTCGGCGTTGTCGAGGATGTAGGCGCCGTGCTTGTGGTAATCGCTGTGCGAGATCTGGGTGCCGATCTCGTGCAATTGCGCCGCCCAGCCCAGCTTGCGCAACGCACGGCCGGCACGGTTCGAGCTGTTTCCTCCGCGGGCCGCCGGGGCGAGTTGAAGGAAGAGGCTGGCTGCCGTGTCGCCCACGCGCTTGGCCTGTGCCGCATCGACGGTGAAGCGGTTGGCCAGCCGTGCGACCGTGGCGGTGCGCATGTCGGCCACGCTTTCGTCGCGTTCCAGCAATTCGTAGAGCACGCCGTGGCGCAGTGCGCCTTGGGCGACCTTCATTTCCTGAATGTCGAGCAGATCGAACACCGCACGCAGAACGCTCACGCCACCGCCGATGACGGCCTTGCGGTCTTCGCGCATGCCGTCCATGCGCAGCTTTTCGGCGCTGCCGGCTTTCAGAAGGCGGTCGAGCAGCCAGTCGAGGCCTTCGCGCGTGACGAGCCCGGGTTCGCCTCCCGCCGCGGCCAGCACGTCGCCGACCGCGCCGATGGTGCCGGAGGCGCCATACGCCACGTCCCATTGGTCGCGGGTGTAGGTGGCGAGCGCGTCGTCCAGCACGGCCTTTGCCGCCACCTCGGCCGCGCGGAAGGCCGTGGGGGTGAACAGGCCTTCGCCGAAATGCTTCATCGACCAGGCCACGCTGCCGACGCGATACGACTCCATGCGGTCGGCCTCCAGCGCGTGGCCGATGATCATTTCGGTGGAGCGCCCGCCGATGTCGACGACCAGGCGGCGTTCGCTGTCTGATGCATCGGTGTGCGGCAGCATGTGCGCCACGCCCTGGTAGATCAGGCGGGCTTCTTCGCGCCCGGGGATCACGTCGATGCCGAAACCCAGAATGGTGCGCGCACGCAGCAAGAACTCTTCGCGGTTGCGTGCCTCGCGCAATGTCTGCGTGGCGACGGCACGGACCTGCGAGCGCTTGAAGCCCGCGAGGCGCTCGCCGAAGCGGGCAAGCGCATCCCAGCCGCGCTGCATGGCCTCGGTGGTGAGGTTGCGCGCGCTGTCGAGGCCGTTGCCCTGGCGCACCGTCTCCTTGAGATATTCGGTGCGATGAATCTGACCATGGTCGACCTGTCCGATTTCCAGCCTGAAGCTGTTCGAACCCAGATCGACCGCTGCGAGGCGGGTGCCGTTTTGCATTTTGTAGTGGAGAGGGCGGTTCTCTGAATCGTAGCGCCGTGACAGAACGCGCCGCCCTCGAGTCTCATCACGGCAGGGGTTGGAGGCTAGGCGCAGTGCATGACGGTTATGTGACAGCGTCACACAAGTCACTGCGGGATTGCAGTCATTTTCCCTCGACAGAGGGGTGTCATATTGATGTCACAGAAGCTTTTTAGAGTCCGTCCCAAGCCCGAAAGGGACTACTTCTTACTTCTAAAGGAAGCTTCATGAAAACGACGTTCAAATTTGCAACCGCTGGCCTCCTGGCCGCGATGTTCACCATTCCCGCCTTCGCACAAGACGTTACCGGCGCTGGCGCCAGCTTCCCGGCACCGCTGTACGCCAAGTGGGCTTCCGATTTCAACAAGGCCACCGGCGTCAAGATCAACTACCAGTCGGTCGGCTCGGGTGCCGGCATCAAGCAGATCGAAGCCAAGACCGTCGATTTCGGCGCTTCGGACGCTCCCCTGAAGGACGACGAGCTGCAAGCCAAGGGCCTGATGCAGTTCCCCACCGTCATCGGCGGCGTGATCCCCGTGGTCAACATCCAGGGCATCAAGCCCGGTGAACTGAAGCTCAACGGCCAGGTCCTGGGCGACATCTACCTCGGCAAGATCACCAAGTGGAACGACCCCGCCATCAAGGCCCTGAACGGTTCGCTGGCTCTGCCTGACGCCGCCATCGCCCCGGTTCGCCGCGCAGACGGTTCGGGCACCAGCTTCCTGTTCACCAACTACCTGAGCAAGGTCAACGCCGAGTGGAAGACCAAGGTCGGCGAAGGCACTGCCGTGAACTGGCCCACCGGCGCGGGCGGCAAGGGTAACGAAGGCGTTGCCGCTTTCGTGAACCGCCTGCCCAATTCGATCGGCTACGTCGAATACGCCTACGTCAAGCAGAACAAGATGACGTACGCACAAATGCAGAACGCCGCCGGCAACTTCGTGTCGCCCGACGACTCCGCCTTCAAGGCCGCCGCTGCCGGCGCCGACTGGAACAAGAGCTTCTACCAGGTGCTGACCAACCAGGCCGACAAGGGCGCATGGCCGATCACCGGCGCGACCTTCATCCTGATGCACAAGGTGCAGGACAAGCCCGCCAACGCGACCACCGTGCTGAAGTTCTTCGACTGGGCCTACAAGAGCGGCGACAAGACGGCCGACGACCTCGATTACGTGCCGATGCCCGACGCCGTGAAGGCATCCATCGCCAAGGCATGGGGTGATGTGAAGGATGCGTCGGGCAAGGCCGTCGCTTACAAGTAAAACAACCCATCAGTCCAGAACGGCGCGCCCATGAGCAATTCTTCGCTCGAGGACGCGCCGCTTTCGTCTTTGCCGGAGCGACCCGTGTCATCCACTTTCCCCGCCGCAGGCGCCTCACTCGACCTCGCGGCCGAGCGCGGCCGCGTTACCGCCCCTCCGCCCCCCGTCAAGGCTCCGCGCTCCGGCCCGATGGCCGATCGCTTGTTCGGCTGGGCTGCCAAGGGCGCCGCGCTGCTGACGCTCGCGATGCTCATCGGCATCCTGCTGTCGCTGATCGTCGGCGCATGGCCCGCCATTTCCAAGTACGGCCTCGGCTTCCTCACGAGCAGCGTGTGGGACCCGGTGAAGGACGAGTACGGCGGCCTGGTCATGATCTACGGCACGCTGGCCACCTCGATCATCGCGCTGGTGATCGCCGTGCCCGTGAGCTTCGGCATCGCGCTGTTCCTTACCGAACTTTCGCCCAACTGGCTCAAGCGCCCGCTGGGTACGGCCATCGAATTGCTGGCGGCGGTGCCTTCCATCGTCTACGGCATGTGGGGCCTTCTGGTGTTCGGCCCGATCCTGTCGACCTGGGTGCAGCAGCCGCTGCAGAAGCTGCTCACCGGCGTGCCGTACCTCGGCGCCCTGGTGTCCGGCCCGCCCGTGGGCATCGGCATCCTGTCGGCCGGCATCATCCTCGCGATCATGATCATTCCGTTCATCGCCTCGGTGATGCGCGACGTGTTCGAGGTGACGCCCCCGCTGCTCAAGGAATCGGCCTACGGCCTGGGCTCCACCACCTGGGAAGTCGTGTCCAAGGTCGTGCTGCCGTACACCAAGGCCGGCGTCATCGGCGGCATCATGCTCGGCCTCGGCCGCGCGCTGGGTGAAACGATGGCGGTCACGTTCGTGATCGGCAACATGAACCAGCTCAACTCCCTTTCCGTGTTCGAGGCTGCCAACAGCATCACCTCGGCACTCGCCAACGAATTCGCCGAGGCCGGCGCCGGCCTGCACCAGGCCGCGCTGATGTACCTCGGCCTCGTGCTGTTCTTCATCACCTTCGTCGTGCTGTCGCTGTCGAAGATGCTGCTTGCCAAGATGAAGAAGAGCGAAGGAACCAAGTCGTGAGCACCGCGCAAAACCTCCTGAGCGCCAAGGCGCTCGCCGAAACGCGCCAGGCCAAGTTCGCCTCGCGCAACCGCGTCAACAAGATCGCGCTGACGCTGTCGCTCGCAGCCATGGCCTTCGGCGTGTTCTGGCTGGTCTGGATCCTGTGGGAAACGCTGCGCCAGGGCGTCGGCGGCCTGGCCATTGCCACCTTCACCGAAATGACCCCGCCGCCGAACGAAGCGGGCGGTATCGCGAATGCGATCTTCGGTTCGTTCGTGATGGTGATGCTCGCCACCTTCGTGGGCACGCCCATCGGCATCATGGCCGGCATCTACCTGGCCGAGTACAACCCCAAGGGCTGGCTGGCCTCGGTCACGCGCTTCGTCAACGACATCCTGCTGTCGGCGCCGTCGATCGTGATCGGCCTGTTCGTCTATGCCGTGGTGGTGGCCTACTTCAAGACCTTCTCGGGTCTGGCCGGCGCCCTTGCGCTGGCGCTGATCGTGATTCCGGTGGTGATCCGCACGACCGAGAACATGCTGCAGCTGGTGCCGCCGGGCCTGCGCGAGGCGGCCTACGCTCTGGGCACGCCCAAGTGGAAGGTCATTCTCAGCATCACGCTGCGTGCCGCCCGTGCCGGTGTGGTCACCGGTGTGCTGCTGGCTGTGGCCCGCATCGCCGGCGAAACCGCACCGCTGCTCTTCACCGCGCTGAACAACCAGTTCTGGACCGCCGACGTGAGCCAGCCGATGGCCAGCCTCCCGGTCACGATCTTCAAGTTCGCAATGAGCCCGTACGAGAACTGGCAACAGCTGGCCTGGGCCGGCGTGTTCCTGATCACCGTCGCCGTGCTCGCCCTCAATATCCTGGCGCGGGTCCTGACGCGCAACAAACACTAAATCAAGAAGACGCCAACATGCCAAATACCGTCGCACAACCGTCGCGCTCGAAGATCTCGGTCAAGGACCTGAACTTCTACTACGGCAAGTTCCACGCGCTCAAGGGCATCAACCTCGAGATCCCCGAGAACAAGGTCACGGCCTTCATCGGTCCGTCGGGCTGCGGCAAGTCGACCTTGCTGCGCACCTTCAACCGCATGTTCGAGCTCTATCCCGAACAGCGCGCCGAAGGCACCATCGCCCTGGACGGCGAGAACCTGCTCACCTCCAAGCAGGACGTGGCGCTGATCCGCGCCAAGGTCGGCATGGTGTTCCAGAAGCCGACGCCGTTCCCGATGTCGATCTACGACAACATCGCCTTCGGCGTGAAGCTGTTCGAGAACCTCTCGGCCAGCGAAATGGACGACCGCGTGGAATGGGCGCTGAAGAAGGCCGCCCTGTGGACCGAAGTGCGCGACAAGCTGCAGCAAAGCGGCTCGGGCCTCTCCGGCGGCCAGCAGCAGCGCCTGTGCATTGCACGCGGCATTGCCATCAAGCCCGAAGTGCTGCTGCTTGACGAGCCCTGCTCGGCGCTCGACCCGATCTCCACAGCGAAGATCGAGGAACTGATCGCCGAGCTGAAAAACGAGTACACGGTGGTCATCGTGACGCATAACATGCAGCAGGCCGCCCGCTGCAGCGACTACACCGCGTACATGTACCTCGGCGACCTGATCGAATTCGGCGCCACCGAACAGATGTTCTTCAAGCCGCAGCGCAAGGAGACCGAGGACTACATCACCGGCCGCTTCGGTTGAAGTCAAAGGAGACAACATGACCGAGAAACACCTTTCCAGCCAGTTCGACAGCGAACTCAACGGCGTCTCGTCGCGCGTGATGGAGCTCGGCGGCATGGTCGAGTCGCAGATCCACCAGGCTGTGTACGCGCTGCTGCAGTTCGACTCCGACGCCGCCGACCGCGTGATGGAGACCGAGCATCGCGTCAACGCGATGGAGATCGACATCGACCGCGAACTGTCGTCGATCATCGCGCGCCGCCAGCCCACGGCCCGCGACCTGCGCCTGCTGATCGCCATCAGCAAGACCACCGCCAACCTCGAACGCGTGGGCGACGAGGCCAACAAGATCGCGCGCATGGTCAAGTCGATCATCGAGAGCGGTTCGGCCCGCCAGTTGCCGACGACCGAACTGCGCATCGCTGCAGACCTTGCTTCCGGCCTGCTGCGCACCGCGCTGGATGCGTTCGCGCGCCTGGACACGGCCGCCGCGCTGTCGATCCTGAAGGACGACGACCTGATCGATCGCGAGTTCGACGGCTTCGTACGCAAGCTGGTCACCTACATGATGGAAGACCCGCGCACGATTTCCGCCAGCCTCGACCTGCTGTTCCTGGCCAAGGCCATCGAGCGTATCGGCGACCATGCCAAGAACATCGCCGAGTTCATCATCTACATCGTCAAGGGTGCCGATGTGCGGCACACTTCGATGCAGGAAATCGAGTCCGCGCTGCAGTAACTACCGCGGCAAGACTCCAAGAAAGCAATGAAGAAACCCCGAGTCCTGATTGTCGAAGACGAGTCCTCGATCGCCGAGCTGATCGCCGTCAACCTGCGCCACAACGGCTTCGAGCCGATCTGGTCGGAAGATGGCGCCGCGGCCCAGCGCGAGATTGACGCCTTCCTGCCGGATCTGATCCTGCTCGACTGGATGCTGCCCGGCCAGAGCGGCCTGCAGCTTGCGCGCCAGTGGCGCAAGGACCCGCGCACCAAGGCCATCCCGATCCTGATGCTGACGGCGCGCGGCGACGAGCCCGACAAGGTTGCCGGCCTCGACGCCGGTGCCGACGACTACATCACCAAGCCTTTCTCGACCCAGGAAATGCTGGCCCGCATCCGTGCGGTGCTGCGCCGCCGGGCGCCGGAAGTGGTGACGGAGCGTGTCGAGATCGGCGAACTGGCGCTCGACACCTCCACCCACCGCGTGACCTGGCAGGGCGGCGCACTGAAGGTCGGCCCGACCGAGTTCAAGCTGCTGGCGTACCTGATGCAGCACGCCGAGCGCGTGCACAGCCGGGCGCAACTGCTCGACAAGGTGTGGGGCGACCACGTCTACATCGAGGAACGCACGGTCGACGTGCACGTCAAGCGCCTGCGCGAGTCGCTGGGCGCGGCTGCGCCCATGGTGGAAACCGTGCGCGGAGCGGGCTATCGCCTGACAGCCCAAGTCACGGTTTGAGCGCCGTGGCTTCCCTCGGCTGCGGGCGCGGATAATCGCCCGCCATGCCTTTTCGCATTGCTACATTTTTAATAGCGTCCCTTGCAATTGGAGGGGGCGCTGTCGCTGCGTTCGGCTGGAAATTCGGTTGGCTGGGTGCCTGGCTGGGCGCGGTGCTGTGGCTCGGGCTTGATGCCTGGCGTGCCGAGCGGCTGCTGCAGGTACTGCGCAACGACGCAATGGGCCTGCCGGCGCGCGGACCCGGTGTGTGGGGCGAGTTGGCGGAGCGTATCCGCAAGCTGCTGCGAGACCGCGAGCAGCAGACTCGGCAGGCCGAAGACAGGCTGCAGGAGTTCCTCGCGGCCATTCAGGCATCGCCGAACGGCGTGGTGCTGCTCGACGAGCAGGGCCGCATCGAATGGTGCAACCAGACGGCTGCCAGCCAGTTCGGCATCGACGCGGAGCGTGACCTCGCGCAGCACCTGGCCAACCTCGTGCGCGACCCGGCCTTCGTGGCCTATCTGGCTTCCTGGAACTACAGCCGGGACGTCATCATCGACGCCTTCGGCCCGGGCCATGCGCACCAGCGCAGCCACCTGGTGCGGCTGTCGGTGCAGGTTCACCCCTATGCGGGCAACCGCCGCATGCTGCTGACGCGCGACATCACGGCACTGGAGCAGGCCGAAGCCATGCGCCGCGATTTCGTGGCGAACGTGTCCCATGAGATCCGCACGCCGCTGACAGTGCTCGCGGGCTTCGTCGAGACGCTGCAGAACCTGCCGCTCGATGCGGACGAGCGCACGCGTTACCTGTCGCTGATGGGGCAGCAGTCGCACCGCATGGAAACGCTGGTGAACGACCTGCTGACGCTGTCGCGGCTGGAGGGCAGCGCTGCGCCCTCTGGCAACCAGTGGATCCGAATCAGGGCTCTGCTCGCGCACTGCGAGGACGAGGGCCGGGGTCTGTCGGGCCGATTGGCGCCGCTGGGCCACCGCCTTTCGTTCACCATCGACGCGGAATCCGAGGTGTCGGGCGCGCCGACCGAATTGCAGAGCGCAATGTCGAACCTGCTGAGCAATGCCATCCGCTACACGCCGGGCGGTGGCGAGGTGGCCGTGAGCTGGCGGGTACTGCCCGACGGGCGCGGCGAATACGCGGTGAAAGACACGGGACCCGGCATCGCGGCCGAGCACATCCCCCGGCTGACCGAGCGCTTCTACCGCATCGACCGCAGCCGGTCGCGCGAGACGGGCGGCACCGGGCTGGGCCTTGCGATCGTGAAGCACATTGCGCAGCGTCATGGGGCCGAGTTGCGCATCGAAAGCACCGTGGGCAAGGGCTCGCGATTCGCCCTGGTGTTCCCGGCGGCGCGTGTCAGGGAAGCGCGGCTGCTGGCCAAGCAGTAGCAGGCAGCCGGCCCGGCTTTCAGGCCGAGCGCTTGTTCATCGTCCAGCGCAGCAGGGTGATGAAGAACAGTGCCGTCACGGCCAACGCGCCCGCGCTCATGATCCAGAACGCCAGCGGCGATTGCATGGCTGCCCACGGACCCAGGCCGTGATACGCCAGCATGTAGCTGCCACCGAGCCCCAGGCCCCAGAGCATCGTGCAGTAGATGACCAGCGGCGCGAGCGTCACCCGGTAGCACCGCAGCAGGAACACGCACAGCGTCTGAACGGCGTCGGCCAGGTGGTATGCAGCTACGGCCACCATCAGCGCCGCGGCCAGCCCGACCACGGCGGGGTTGTCCGAGTACACGTTGGCCAACTGATGGCGCAGCGTGACCAGCGCGGTGGAGAAAAGCATGGCGCACAACACGGTCTGCTCGAAACCCAGCCTGCATGCATGGCGCGCCCTGGCGACATCGCCCGCGCCCAGCCAGAAACTCACGCGCGCGCTGGTCGCGATCGAGAGCGACAGCGGCACCATGTATGCCACCGCCATCAGGTTCGCGGCGATCTGGTGCGCCGCGGCGGCGGCCGTGCCAAGGCGCGCGATGAACAGTGCCATCAGCGTGAACGAGGTCACTTCGACCAGCACGGCCAGCCCGCCGGGCACGCCCATCCGTGCGAACAGGCGAATCTGTTGCCAGTCGGGCTTCTCGAGGCGCTCCCAGAGCCTGTAGCCGCGATAGAAAGGGCTGCTGCGCAACAGCCAGACCGCGCAGGCGAGCATGGCCCAGTTCACGCACAGCGTGGCCCAGCCGCAGCCCACCAGTCCCATCGCCGGCAGGCCCGCGCCGCCGAACGTGAACCAGATCGAGAGCGGCAGCTTCACCACCAGCGAGCCGAGCTGCAGCCAGGTAACCAGTTGCGGCTTGCCCAGGCTCTGGTTCAACGTGCTGAACAGGCGAAAGAGCAGTGCGGGAGCCAGTGCAAAGGCCAGCACGCGCAGGTACATCTCCACGTCGCCGCGCATTTCGGGCGGTACCTGCGTGAGACGCAGCACGGCGGCAGGTGCGAGCAGCGCCGCCATGCCGACCACGATGGCAATGGCGGCGAGATACAGCGATTGCCGGACCGAGCGGCCTACTTCGCTGCCGCGGCCGCCGCCGTGCAGTTCGGCCCACACAGGCAGCAGCGCCTGCAGCACGCCCATCAGCGACACATACACGCTGATGAAGATCGCCGCGCCCACCGACAGCGCGGCCAGCGCGCCCTCTGAGTAGCGGCCGGCGATGATGGTGTCGGTCACGCCGAAGGCCATCACGGCTAGCTGCCCGACCAGCACCGTGCCGGCATGCCGCGCGATCAGGCCCCTTTCGCCGCTTTGTGCGCTCACTGGGGCTTGATCTTCTGGTAGAGCAGCAGGTCGTCGGCCGGGCTGCTGGGGCGGCGAAGGGTGCCGCTGAAGCGCCATTGATCGAACGGGATGATCGTGTGCAGGCGCTCGATGGTCTCGGGGCTGACAAGCAGCCAGGGGCAATCGGTGCCCAGCAGCAGCGGCTGCAGGTTGAACTGGCCGTGGTAGCGCAGGGCGGCGATGTGCGGGCGGCTCAGTGCAAGCTCCGCAATGCAGCTCGGCTGGCCGACGCGCTCGGCCACGGCACGCACCTGCGGCACATAGCTGCGCGCGTAGTCGATGGGCGGCAGCCACAGCGTCATCAGCAGCATCCAGCACAGCGCCGTGCCGCCGGCCGGCAGCACCAGCGTCTTCCAGAGGGCTGCACGATGCCGCCCGGTGCGCCAGCGCACCAGCCAGCACCAGGCAATGGTCGCGGCCGCCGCCAGGACCACGGCGATGGGCGAGAACTCGGGCACGAAGCCCGGCACCAGGCGGGTCACGCTGGCAGCGGGCTTGGGCGGCACGCCGGTCTGCATGGCGATCCAGTAGATCCAGCCGAGCAGCGCCAGGCCGCTGAAGAAAAGCACGTTGAACCAGTCGACCAGTGCCGCGGCGCTGCGGCGGAAGGTCGGCAGGGCAAATGCAGCCAGCGTGGCGAAGGCGGGCAGCGCCAGCATGAGCGAACGGTCGGAGAAATCGGTGGTCCAGGTGGCGGCCAGCGGCACCAGCGCGAACCAGAACGGCAGCGCCACGTGGCGCGCATTGAGCTGGCGGCGCCAGCGCCAGAGCGTCCAGATGGCCAGCGGCCAGACCGGCCAGGTAAACCACAGCAGCAGCTTGGCCTGGCCACGGATGTCACCGAACAGCGAGCCGCCGATCAGCGTGATCTTCCATTGGGGCAGGCCCAGCGCGAACACCAGCACTGCGGCCACTGCGGTGACGCTTGCCATCGTCGCGAAGGCGCCCAGGGTGTAGCCGGGACCGTCATCGCTTCCGGTGTCGAATTCGGTCCGGGCCTTTGCCGCGGTTCGACGTTCGTAGGCGATGTAGAGCGTGCTTCCGATCGCCAGCGCCAGGCCGACCGTGGGCGCGCCGCTCAGCGTGATGCCGAAAGTGCCCATGATCAGTGCGATCACCGGGCCGGCACGGCGGTAGGGCAGCGCGGCGACGCCGTAGAACAGGCACGAGGCGAAGAACAGCTGCGCCAGCGCGGGTGTGGTCTCGTGACCGAGCTGCGCCAGGCCGAGACAGGCGATCAGCGCCAGCAGGCCGCCGTCGGCGATGGCGCGTGCGTAGTCGGTCGGGCGTGCTTCACCGCCGAAAGCGAAGGCCACGGGCTGGGCGCGCGATGTGCGAGCCAGGTAGTAGACGGCGTACCAGGTCGCCGTGAACGTACCCCAGAGAAGGAACGCGAAGGCGATGCGCACCGCCAGGTCGGGATTCAGCCACGAGGGGGCGATCTTGATGGCCCAGGCGCCGATCCAGTAGGGAACCAGCGCGGGTGTTTCGGGGCGAATGCCCAGCAGCAATGGGTCGAACCAGCGCGAGATGCCTTCGGTATTGCGGGCCAGTTCGGCCATGTAGCCGAAGGCGGTGATATCCGCGCTTTTCCATGGACCCCGGCCGACCAGGCCTGGCAGCAGGTAGGCCGCGCATAGCAGCAGCAGCGCGATGCGCGGCAGTCGGCGCACGGCGCTCTGGGCAACGATCGCTGGGGTGGGCTGGTTCAAGAGTGGCGGGAGGCAGGTTTCGGAAACAAAAAGGGCAGCGCGGTAAACCGGGCTGCCCTCGACGCCAAAGCGCGTGCTTTACTTCGAAGCGGCGCCGGTGGTCTTGCCGAAGCGGTTGCGGAACTTCTCGACGCGACCGCCCATGTTGTCGACCGACTTCTGGGTGCCGGTGTAGAAGGGGTGCGATTCGCTCGTGGTGTCCAGCTTGAACAGGGGGAGCTCGCGGCCGTCGTCGGTCTTGCCCATTTCCTTGGTGTTCGCGCACGAACGGGTCACGAACTTGAAGCCGTTCGACATGTCGACGAACAGGACTTCGCGGTAATTCGGGTGAATGCCTTCTTTTGCCATGGTATTTCCTTTTGCGCTGTTGGAATCAATGCGCGGTCGATGCGAGAGCCACCAGTGCACCATTCATTTGGCACGCTGCCCCAGGGCAGGCCTGGGAAGCCGGGCGACGCTGCCCGGCCGCACTTTTCGCGGAGCCCACGATTATCGCATACTGCCGCTTTTGCGAGCAGCCTCCCATGACTGTTACAACCTTGCGCGCCGGCCTGGTCGGCTATGGCTTTGCCGGCCAGACTTTCCATGCGCCCGTGCTTTCCGCGGTGCCAGGGCTCGAACTGGCCGCGGTGGCTAGTTCGCAGCCCGAGAAGGTCCGCAAGGACTGGCCCGGCGTGCCGGTGGTTTCCGATGTGGCGGCGCTGGCGGCCCGATCGGACATCGATCTTGTCGTGGTTGCGACACCCAATGCGCAGCATTTTCCGGTCGCCAAGGCAGCGCTGGAGGCTGGCAAGCATGTGGTGGTCGACAAGCCTTTCACCCTCGACGTGGCCGAGGCCATGGCGCTGGAGGCGTTGGCTCAGCGCAACAAGCGCGTGCTGGCGGTCTACCAGAACCGACGCTTCGACGCCGATTTCCTGACGCTCAAGGACGTCCTGGCAAGCGGCGCACTGGGCCGCCCCGTGTACCTGGAGTCGCATTTCGACCGGTTCCGGCCCGAGGTGAAGGTGCGGTGGCGAGAGCAGGCTGTGCCGGGGTCCGGCCTTTGGGTGGACCTGGGCGCGCACCTGGTCGACCAGTCGGTGCAACTGTTCGGGCTACCCGACACGATCCAGCTCGACACGGCCGTCTTGCGTGACGGCGCCGTGGTCGAAGATTACTTCCACGCCGTGCTGCGCTACGAGAGCGGACCGCATGCGCCGCTTCGTGTGGTGCTGCATTCGACAACTCTGGCAGCCGATGCGGCGCCGCGCTACATCGTGCATGGCACCCGCGGCAGCTACGTCAAGCATGGCGTGGATAGGCAGGAAGATGCGTTGCGCGCGGGGCGAAGGCCGCCGGCCCAAGGGTGGGGTGCCGATCCACTCGACGGCGAACTCACCCTGGTCGGCAGCGACGGCACGGCCAGCAAACGCAGTGTTCCCACGCGCGCGGGCAACTACGTCGACTACTACGCCGCGGTGCGCGACGCCATCCTGGGCAAGGGGCCGAATCCCGTGCCGCCCGAGCAGGCCGTGGCGCTGATGGAACTGCTCGACCTCGGCCGCCAGAGTGCTCTCGAAGGCCGCGCGCTCCCTGTGGCTCGCCCATGAAAAAAGCGCGTTGGCCCGAATGGGTCGACGCGCTTTTGCGGACAGAGCGAAAAGGTGCTCAGCCGCCGCGACGCATCATGTCGAAGAACTCGACATTGGTCTTCGTCGCCTTCATGTTCTTGAGCATCAGCTCCATCGACTCGATCTCGTCCATGTTGTACATGAGCTGGCGCAGGATGCGGGTCTTCTGGAGGATCTCGGGTGCCAGCAGCAGTTCTTCGCGGCGGGTGCCGCTGCGGTTGAGCTGGATCGAGGGGAACACGCGCTTTTCGTACAGGCGGCGGTCGAGGTGGATTTCGGAGTTGCCGGTGCCCTTGAACTCTTCGAAGATCACTTCGTCCATGCGGCTGCCGGTGTCGATCAGCGCGGTGCCGATGATGGTCAGCGAGCCGCCTTCTTCCACGTTGCGCGCGGCGCCCAGGAAGCGCTTGGGGCGCTGCAGGGCGTTGGAGTCGACACCGCCGGTCAGCACCTTGCCCGACGAGGGCACGACGTTGTTGTAGGCGCGGGCGAGGCGGGTGATCGAGTCGAGCAGGATCACAACGTCCTTCTTGAGCTCGACCAGGCGCTTTGCGCGCTCGATCACCATTTCGGCGACGTGCACGTGGCGCGCGGCGGGTTCGTCGAAGGTCGAGGCAATGACCTCGCCCTTCACGGTGCGCTGCATTTCGGTCACTTCTTCAGGGCGCTCGTCGACGAGCAGCACCATCATGTGGACGTCGGGGTAGTTGGCGCTGATGGCGTGGGCGATGTGCTGCATCATCACCGTCTTGCCGCTCTTGGGCGGTGCCACGAGCAGGGCGCGCTGGCCTTTGCCGATGGGGGCGATGATGTCGATGATGCGGCCGGTGATGTTCTCTTCGCCCTTGATACCGTCGCGCTCGAGCTTCATCTGTTCCTTGGGGAACAGCGGCGTCAGGTTTTCGAACATCACCTTGTGCTTGTTCTGCTCGGGCGGACCGTCGTTGACCTTGTCGAGCTTGGTCAGCGCGAAATAGCGCTCGCCGTCCTTGGGCGTGCGCACTTCGCCTTCGATCATGTCGCCGGTGTGCAGGTTGAAGCGGCGCACCTGGCTGGGCGAGATGTAGATGTCGTCCGTGCTGGCCGTGAAGCTGGTGTCGGGGCTGCGCAGGAAGCCGAAGCCGTCCGGCAGGATTTCGAGCACGCCGTCGGCGAAGACCTGCTCGCCGGCCTTGGCGCGCTTCTTGATGATCGCGAACATCAGCTCCTGCTTGCGCATGCGGCCGACGTTTTCGATCTCAAGCGCTTCGGCTTGCTTGAGGACTTCAGACACGTGGAGTGCCTTGAGTTCGTTTAAGTGCATGGAATGACCCCTCGCGGGGTAATCGAACGGAAAACGGGGGGAGGTTGGGTGTGAAGCGAGAGTTGCTTCACCAACCGGGGAACTCGAACCGGTTGCCTAGGTAAGGGCCGGTGATCTGTTGGAGATTATGACAGGAAAAACGCGCCGGCCAACGCATTGCGCGCTGGCCGGGTGAAATGTCGCTCAGGCGAGTTGCTGGTCGATGAAGGCCGTGAGTTGCGCCTTGCTCATGGCGCCGACCTTGGTGGCGGCCAGCTGGCCGTCCTTGAACAGCATCAGCGTGGGGATGCCGCGGATGCCGAACTTGGCGGGGATGTCGCGGTTCTCGTCCACGTTCAGCTTGGCGATCTGCAGCTTGCCTTCATAGGTGGCCGAGACTTCGTCGAGGATCGGGGCGATCATCTTGCAGGGGCCGCACCATTCGGCCCAGTAGTCGACCAGAACGGGCTGACTGGACTTGAGCACGTCGGCCTCGAAGGAGGAATCGGAGATGTGTTTGATGAGTTCGCTGGCCATGTGATGGATCCTTGTGCGCAGAGAGTTTCGGTGCAGCTAAAGTTCAGGTCATTGTGACAGAAACCAAGGGGTGGCGTGCCATGCGCGGCCGCTATGGCGGCGATAGCCAAAGCCCTTGCTCGCCACGCTTCCCACGCTCTCAACCCCTCGATAGAACATGAACGAAGGCCACCCCGTCCAGGCCCTGTGGTGCGACCCCGCCGGCGGCATCGTCGCGCGGATCGTCCGCGCGCTCGCCGAGCGCCAGGTGCACGCGGCCCGCACGGTGGTGCTGGTGCCCTATGCACAGCTGATGGGCGTGGCGCGCGCCATGTGGGCCCGTTGCGGCAGCCCCGGCTTCGTGCCGCGCTTCGAGACCACGCACAACTGGGCCCGCAGCGCCGGCGGCTTCGTGCCTTCCGGCTACGACATCGCGCACGACATGGCGCGCGACCTCGTCACCGCGCAGGCCCTGCTGTCGCAGGCCGGTTTCAGCGCCGAGCGCTTCGCACTGGCCGGCCGCCTGGTCGAACTGGCCTACCAACTGGTGCCGCTCGCGGCCGCCGTGTCGCCGGACGAGCGCGTGGGCGAATGGGCCGCGCGCGCGGCGCTGGTCGCGGAGGCGGGCAGCGAGTCCGAGTGGTTCCGTACCGAGAGCGCGCTGATCCGCATTGCCGTGGCGTGGGTCGCCACCTCCGGCTATGCCACGGACGTGCTCCAGCGCGACAGCACTCGCGCGCAGGTCGATGCACTCCTCGTGCTCGAGGGCTTCCAGACCGATCCGCTCACGCAAGCCCTGTGCGCCCTGTGGGGTGACCGGGCGCTGCGCCTGTCGCTGGTACCTGCCGATACGCGGCCTGAAGCCGCGGCCTCGCACGTGGCACTTGACCCCGAGGACGAAGCCGAACTCGCGGCCGCCTGCGTGCTGCGCCACCTGGCCGAAGACCGTGCGCCGGTCGCGCTGGTGGCGACCGACCGCGCGCTCACACGCCGCATCAGCGCACAGCTCAAGGCGCAGGGCGTCATCACCCACGACGAGACCGGATGGAAACTTTCGACCACGCGCGCCGCCGCCACGCTGATGAGTTCGCTGCGCGCCTGCGCCCATGACGCCAGCAGCGACCAGGTGCTCGAATGGCTCAAGAGCGGCGCCGACGGTGATGCGCTGGTCGTCCAGTCGCTCGAGGCCCGCCTGCGCCGCGAAGGCGTGCGCGACTGGTCCGCGTGGTGCGCGCTGGTGGCGCGCAGCGAGAAGCCGCACGACGCCACGCTGCTGAGCTTCACCGAAGCCATCGAGGAACGCCGCGCACCGATGATGCGATCCAGGCCCCTGGCCGAATGGCTGCGCGCGCTGCGCGAGCTGCTGGAGGCGGGCGACCAGTGGGAGCCGCTCAGCGAGGACATGGCCGGCGGCAAGGTCATTGCCGCACTGTGGCTCGACGCCGGCGCCCACGGCGACGACGAAGAATTCCCGGGTGGCCGCCATACGCTCGCCGAGTTCACCGCCTGGGTCCGCGACGTGCTCGAAGACGCGAGCTTCGTGCCGCCCGCCGGCGACCAGGCGCCGAAGGTCGTCGTGCTGCCGCTCTACCAGCTGCTGGGCCGTGCCTTCGGCGCGGTCGTCATCCCGGGCTGCGACGACCGGCGCCTGCCTGCATCGCCGGAGCCACCCGGCAACTGGAGCGCCGCGCAGCGCGCCGATCTCGGCCTGCCTTCGCGTGAAACACTCGAGGCCGCGCAGCGCGCGGCCTGGGCGATGGCGCTGCACAACCCGTCGTGCGAGCTGCTCTGGCGCCAGTCCGACGCCAACGGCGAGCCCGTGCGCCCGAGCCCGCTGGTGCAGGCCTTGCAGCTCGACCACGCCTTGCGGCCCGCCACCGACCCGCGCTCCCCGCGCGAGGTGGCCGTGCAGCCGACCGAATACCCCAAGCCTTCAGGCGCGCTGCTGCCGCTGCAGAACATCTCGACCAGCGTGTACGAAGACCTGCGCCGCTGCCCCTATCGCTTCTTCGCGCTGCGGCAGCTCGGCCTGCGCAGCGCCGACGAGCTCGATGCCGAGGTCGACAAGCGCGACTTCGGCAACTGGCTGCACGCCGTGCTCGGCCACTTCCACCAGGCGCTGACCGAAGCCCCGACGCAGGACGCGCAGGAGCGCGCCGCGTTCATCGAGGAAGCCGCGCGCCGGGCCACGCGGGAGCTCGGCTTGTCCGATGCCGAGTTCCTGCCGTTCGCGGCGGCTTGGCCCGCGGTGCGCGACGGCTACCTCCATTGGCTGACGGGCCACGAAGCCAGCGGCGCGGTGTTCGTCGAGTCCGAGCCCTGGAAGGAGCAGCCGCTGGGCGACCTGCGCCTGATCGGCCGGCTCGACCGCATCGACCGCATGCCCGACGGCCAGCCCTTCGTGATCGACTACAAGACCGAGTCCGCCTTCGTCAGCAAGGAGCGCGTGAAAGACCCGACCGAAGACACCCAGCTGGCCTTCTACGCGGCGCTGGTGGCCGACGACACCCTGCGCGCGGCCTACGTGAACGTGGGGGAGAAGTCCTCGGGGACGCAGACCGTCGAGCAGCCGGCCGTGGTGGAGGCGCGTGACGCACTGGTCGCCGGCATCATCCACGACTTCACGCGCATCGCCCAGGGGGCGCCGCTGCCGCCATTGGGAGAGGGCGCCGTCTGCGACTACTGCGCGGCGCGCGGCCTCTGCCGCAAGGACTTCTGGGAGGTGGCGCAATGAACGGCGCAGCCTACGAACACAACGGCCAGCATGTCACGCGCGAAGCCTTCTACGTCGTCGCTTGCGATCCGCGCCGTTCGGTAGCGGTCGAGGCCTGCGCGGGCGCAGGCAAGACATGGATGCTGGTGTCGCGCATCCTGCGCGCGCTGCTCGAAGAAGGCGATTCCGCCTGCGAGCCGCACGAGATCCTAGCCATCACCTTCACCAAAAAAGCCGCCGGCGAAATGCGCGAGCGGCTCGACCAGTGGCTCGAGGATTTTGCCGAGCGCTCGCCCGACGAACTGGTCGCCCAGCTCGTGATGCGCGGCGTCGAGCCCGCCGCCGCACTGGCTGCGGTTCCGCGCCTGAAGGGCCTCTACCGGCGCCTGCTCGAAGGTGGCCGGCCGGTGCAGTTCCGCACCTTCCACGCCTGGTTTGCGGGCCTGCTGCGCAACGCGCCGTTGGCGGTGCTGCGCGAACTGGGCCTGCCTTCGAACTACGAACTGCTCGAGGACGATGCCGAAGCGCGCAGCCACACCTGGCGCCCGTTCTTCGAAGCGGTCACCGCCGACCGGAATGCGCTGGCCGACTACTACGCAGTCGTCGCCACCCACGGCCGCTCGCAGACCGCCAAGGCGCTGAGCGAGGCGCTGTCCAAGCGCGTCGAGTTCTCTCTGGCCGATGCGGAGAACGCGGTGCAGCACTTCAGCGCGTTCTATCCATCGCTCGGCGGGCTGGAGGAGCCGACCGACGCCTTGCGCGGCAGCGAAGTGCGCCAGCGCTGGCTGGGTCGCGCAGCCGCACTGGGCAAGGAATCCAACAAGACGCCGCAGAAGGCCGCCGAGGCCATCATCGACGTCTTCGGCACGGGCGAACCCGAAGCGGGCGCGCTGCAGGCCGCGCTGGCGCACCTGCGCAAGAACTTCTTCGTGGCCACCGAAGACCGGCTCAACAAGAACCTGCAGAAATTCCCGGCCGCCCAGGAGGCCGAGGCCGAATTGCAGGTGTTGTGCGGCGCGCAGGCCCAGCATGCCGCGTGGCTCTACCAGCAGCGCATGACGCGGCTCACGCGCATCCTCATCGCGGCCTTTGCCGACGTGAAGCGCGCCCACGGCTGGGTCGACATGAACGACGTCGAACAGGCCGCCCAGCTGTTGCTTGGCCAATCGGCCTTGTCTGGCTGGGTGCAGGAGCGGCTCGACGCGCGCATCGCGCACCTGCTGATCGACGAGTTCCAGGACACCAACCCGCTGCAGTGGCAGGCGCTCTACGGCTGGCTCAGCGCCTATACCGGCGCGCAGGGCCGGGCGCCGCGCGTGTTCATCGTGGGCGACCCGAAGCAGAGCATCTACCGTTTCCGCCGCGCCGAGCCGCAGGTGTTCATCGCCGCCAAGAAGTTCGTGCGCGAGGGCCTGGACGGCGAGCTGCTGAACTGCGACCACACGCACCGCAACGCGCGCGCCGTGGTCGGGCTGGTCAACTCGGCGATGCTGGCCGCGCAGGAAGCCGGCGAGTTCGACGGCTACCGCGCCCACACCACCGAGCGCAACGACGCGGGCGAACTGCTCAAGCTGCCGGCCATCGACCGCGATGCGCTCGGCGCCGCCGAGGCCGAACCCGCCGACGACGGCATGCTGCACTGGCGCGACAGCCTCGTCACGCCGCGCGTGCTGCCCGAGGAGCAGTTGCTGCAGAAAGAATGCGAGCAGGCCGCGCAGTGGGTCGCGCAGCGCATTGCCGACGGCACGCCGCCGCGTCAGATCATGGTGCTGGCGCGCCGTCGCAGCCGCTTGTCCGCCATGCAGGACGCGCTGCGCCAGCGGCACATTCCCGTGCAGCAGCCAGAGAAGAACGAACTGCACGACGCACCCGAGGTGCAGGACGTGGTCGCGCTGATCGACGCGCTGGTGTCGCCCGCGCACGACCTTTCCCTGGCGCGAGCGCTGAAATCGCCTGCTTTCGGCATCGGCGACGACGCGTTGGTGCAACTGGCGTTGCGCCAGCGGGAGCGCCCGTCGCTCAACTGGTTCTCGCTGATCCAGAAGTGCGAAGACCTGCCGGCGGAGCTGACGGAGGCCGGCGTCAAGCTGCGCAAGTGGCAGCGCTGGCTGATGACGCTGCCGCCGCACGACGCGCTGGATGCGATCTTCAACGACGGCGATCTGCTCGCGAAGTTCGGCGCGGCCGTGCCGGCGCCGATGCGCCAGGGTGCGCTGGCCAACCTGCGCGGCGTGCTGACCGCGTCGCTCGATATCGACGGCGCCCGCTTCACCACGCCCTATGCGCTGGTGCGTTCGCTGCGTGCCGGCGGCGTGCGGGCGCCGTCCGTCGCCGCGCCTGACGCCGTGCAGCTGCTGACCGTGCACGGCGCCAAGGGCCTCGAGGCCGACACCGTGCTCATGCTCGATTGCGACGCCCCGCCGCCGCGCGCCCAGACCATGGGCGTGCTGGTCGAATGGAAGGGCAGCGACAGCGCACCGACGCGCTTCGTGTTCCTCGCGAGCGAGAAGACGCCGCCGGCCTGCGCCGCGGCCTTGCTCGAAGAAGAGCAGCGCGCCCGCCATCGCGAGGAACTGAACGGCCTCTACGTCGCGACCACGCGGGCACGCGAGCGGCTGGTGCTGTCATCGGTTCGCCCGGCGCGCGCCAACGAGGGCAGCTGGTGGGCTCGGCTGGAGCCGCTGTGCGAGCCCACGGAGGCAGACGAGCCGCTGGTCGCGCCGCCGGCCGAGAGCGGCGCGGCCAGTTTCTCGATGAAGAAAATGCCCGAGGCGCCCGTGTCGGCCGAAGAGCCTTCGACAAAAAAGGCGGCTGCGAACGCCACCGTCGACGCACGCGCAGCGGCCTTCGGCCAGGCCATGCACCGCCTGCTCGAATGGGCCGTGCCGGGCGAGCCTTTGCCCGCTGCCCATGTGCGTGCGGCCGCTCGAGAATTCATGCTCGATGCACAGCAGGCACGCGGCGCCGCCGCGCTGGCCCAACGCATCCGCGCGGGGGCGGGTGCCTGGGTGTGGGACGATCGCAGGGTCGACTGGCATGGCAACGAAGTCACGCTGGTGCATGAAGGCGAGACCTTGCGCATCGACCGTCTGGTGCGCGAGCGCGACGGCGGCGCCTGGTGGATCCTCGACTACAAATCCGCGGCGCGCCCCGAACGGGACGCCGCGCTGATCGCACAGATGCAGCGCTACCGCGCGGCAGTGCAACATGCCTATCCCGGTGCCACGGTGCGCGTCGCGTTCCTGACCGGGCAGGGCGAACTGGTAACTCTCGAATGAATGTTTCTCCTGCCGTTGCCGTGATCGGCGGCGGACCCGCCGGGCTCATGGCGGCCGAAGTACTGAGCGCATCCGGTGCGCAGGTGCATGTGTATGACGCAATGCCCTCGGTGGGGCGCAAGTTCCTGCTGGCCGGGCGCGGCGGCTTGAACCTCACCCACTCGGAACCCTTCGATGTGTTCATGAGCCGCTTCGGCGAGCGTCGCGCGCAGCTCGAACCCATGCTTGGGAAGTTCGGCCCGCAGCAGGTGCGCGAGTGGGCAGCGGGGCTGGGCATCGAGACCTTCGTCGGCACGTCGGGCCGCGTGTTCCCGACCGACATGAAGGCCGCGCCGCTGCTGCGGGCATGGCTGCATCGGCTGCGCGCTGCGGGCGTGCAGTTTCATATGCGGCATCGCTGGCTGGGCGACGGCACGATCGACCTTGGCGCGCTGCGGTTCGCGACGCCGGCCGGGGAGGCCGTCGTGAAAGCCGATGCCGTGGTGCTGGCGCTGGGCGGTGCGAGCTGGGCGCGTCTGGGTTCCGACGGGGCGTGGGCGCCGTGGCTGCAGGTTAGGGGCGTGGAGGTGGCCCCGCTGCTACCCGCCAACAGCGGCTTCGACGGCGAGGGATGGAGCGAACACTTTTCGAGCCGTTTCGCGGGGCAGCCTTTCAAGTCGGTCGCGATTTCGTTCACTGACAGCCAGGGCCGCCACTTCGCGCGCAAGGGCGAGTTCGTCGCGACGGCCACAGGCATCGAGGGCAGCCTGGTCTACGCGGCATCGGCGCTGCTACGCGACGAGATTGCAGCGAACGGCAGCGCGACGCTGCTGCTCGACCTGCTGCCCGACCGCAGTGCCGAGCAGGTGCTGGCGGCGGTGAAGCACCCGCGCGGCGCCCGCTCGCTGAGCAGCCACCTCAAGAGCCGGCTCGGCATCGAAGGCATCAAGGCCGGCGTGCTGCATGAGGCATTGAGCAAGGACGCGATGCACGACCCCGTGCAACTGGCGGCCACGATCAAGGCGGTGCCGCTGAAGCTTGTCGCGACGCGGCCCGTGGACGAGGCAATCAGCACGGCGGGCGGGGTGCGATTCGATGCGCTGGATTCTTCGCTGATGGCGAATGCGCTGCCCGGTGTGTTCGCTGCGGGGGAGATGCTGGACTGGGAGGCGCCGACCGGCGGCTATTTGCTCACGGCGTCGATGGCGAGCGGTGCGGCCGCGGCGCGGGGCGCCATTCAGCGGCTGGGGCTGTAGAAGCCCTGCGCCGCATCGGAGTTTTCGCTGAGTGAATTTGCAGGCTCCGTTTCATTTCGCGTGGAATGAAACGAAGCTGCGGAAGAGGTTGACGAGCCTTACCCCTGGCACTGACTACGCAGTTAGGGCTGCTTGGTTCCCCACCTGACCCGGTTGGCCACTTCACCATGCAGGGAGGCCCGTCAGCTCGTATTGTAACCCCCCAGGATGCGCGCACTTCGTGTCGCTTCTCCTTCCCCCCTGCTGGGGGCGACACCTGAGGCCCGGCGAAGCCGGTTCCTCGGTGTCCCGCGAAAAGACAGGGGCTTTTTTGTTTGCGGGGGTGACGCGGGCTTGGGAGCGACGCTGCGCCTTTTAGAATGCCCGCAATGTCTTATCTCGTGCTCGCTCGCAAGTTCCGCCCGAAAACCTTCGGTGAGATGGTCGGCCAGGGGCATGTGGTGCAGGCGCTCGAGAACGCGTTGACGACGCAGCGCCTGCATCACGCCTATCTTTTCACCGGCACCCGGGGGGTCGGCAAGACCACGGTCTCGCGGATCCTGGCGAAGTCGCTCAACTGCCAGGGCCCTGACGGGCAGGGCGGCATCACGGCCACGCCGTGCGGTGTCTGCCAGGCTTGCCGCGACATCGATTCCGGCCGCTTCGTCGACTACACCGAGCTCGACGCGGCCTCTAACCGCGGTGTCGACGAGGTGCAGTCGCTGCTCGAGCAAGCCGTGTACAAGCCGGTGCAGGGACGCTTCAAGGTCTTCATGATCGACGAAGTGCACATGCTCACCAACACCGCGTTCAACGCGATGCTGAAGACGCTCGAGGAGCCGCCCGAGTACCTCAAGTTCGTGCTGGCCACGACCGATCCGCAGAAGGTGCCGGTCACGGTGCTGTCGCGCTGCCTGCAGTTCAACCTGCGGCCGATGGCGCCCGAGACGGTGCTCGAACACCTCACGAGCGTGCTGCAGACCGAAAACGTTCCGGCCGAGCCGCAGGCGCTGCGCCTGCTGGCGCGCGCGGCGCGCGGCTCGATGCGCGACGCGCTGTCGCTCACCGACCAGGCCATCGCATTCGGCAATGGCGAGCTTGTCGAGGCCGGCGTGCGGCAGATGCTCGGCAGCGTCGATCGCGGCCATGTGTTCCGCCTTATCGAGGCCCTGGCACAGGGCGACGGCAAGACGGTGGTCGAGACGTCCGAGGCGCTGCGCGTCGACGGCATGTCGGCCGCGTCCACGCTGGAAGAAATGACGGCCGTCCTGCAGGCCATGGCCGTATTGCAGGCCGTGCCCTCGCGCGCCGAGTCGGCCGATGCCGCCACCGACCCCGATGCCGCCGACACCGCGCGCCTCGCCGCGCTGATGCCTGCCGACGAGACGCAACTGCTCTACAGCCTCTGCCTGCACGGCCGTGGCGAGCTGGGCCTGGCGCCCGACGAGTACGCGGCGCTGACCATGGTGCTGTTGCGGCTCCTGGCCTTCAAGCCTTCCAACGCGGCTGCTTCGACAGCCTCCACGGAAAAAAAAACTCTGAATGAAGCCGCGGCTGCCGCGCCGCAGGCGCCGGCACGTGCCCCGGCGCCCGCTCCAGTCCCTGCGCCGGTCGTGCGCCCGCCGACCGAAACGCCGGCTGCCATGGCGCCAGCGGCAGCCCCGACATCGCCAACGGCACCGGCAGGGCAGCGCCTCGCCGTGGTCGACGAACCCCGCCGCCAGCCCGAGCAGCGCCCCGAGCCGCCCGAAACACCCGCCAAGGTCGTCGGCGTGCCCATCCGTGTGCAGCCTCCGCCCAGTGCGCGCGATGTTCCTCCCGCCGAAGGCTCGCAGCGCGTTCCCTACACGCCCATTCCCCAGAGCGAAGACGGCGATTTCTGGCACGCCACGGTCACTCAACTGGTTGCATCCGAAGCCATCAACGCCCTCACGCGCGAACTGGCGCTGCAGTCGCAGCTGGTGGGCCGCGACACCGACCAGTGGATGCTGCGCATCGAGCGCGAGACGCTCAACCAGCCCTCCAGCCGCGAAAAGCTGACGGCCGCGCTCAACGGCCTCGGCCACGAGGTCAAGCTCACGATCGAGATCGGCGCCGTGGTCGACAGCCCGGCCCGCCGCAACAGGCAGGCCGCCGACGAGCGCCAGCGCGTGGCCGAGGAGGCCATCTACAACGACCCCGAAGTGCAGGCGCTGATGCGCGACTTCGATGCGAAGATCGTCCCAGGAACCCTGAAACCGGCCTGAGCTTTCGTCTCTCTTATCCTTCTCCCATTTTTCCAACCCAACAATCAGGACCAACGATGTTCAACAAAGGACAACTGGCCGGCCTCATGAAGCAGGCGCAGGCAATGCAGGACAACCTCAAGAAGGCCCAGGAAGAACTGGCCCATATCGAGGTCGAAGGCGAATCGGGCGCCGGCCTCGTCAAGGTCGTCATGACCTGCAAGCACGACGTCAAGCGCATCACCATCGACCCGAGCCTGCTGGCCGACGACAAGGACATGCTGGAAGACCTGGTGGCCGCAGCCTTCAACGCCGCCGTGCGCAAGGCCGAGGAAACCAGCGAGCAGAAGATGGGCAAGCTCACGGCCGGCATGCCGGGTCTGCCGCCCGGCATGAAGCTGCCGTTCTAAGCGGTACATGGCCGACGCCAGTTCGCTCGACGCCCTGGTCGATGCGCTGCGCCGCCTGCCCGGTGTCGGCGCCAAGTCGGCCTCGCGCATGGCTTTTCATCTGCTGCAGCACGACCGCGACGGCGCGCAGCTGCTCGCGCGCGCACTGCAGCAGGCCGCGGGCAACGTGCGGCACTGCGAACTCTGCAACACATTCACCGAAGCGCCGATCTGCAGCGTCTGCATGGACTCGCGGCGCGACGTGAGCAAGCTCTGCGTGGTCGAGACGCCCGCCGACCAGGCCGCGCTGGAGCGCACAGGCGCATTCCGCGGCTACTACTTCGTGCTGATGGGCAAGCTCAGCCCGCTCGACGGCATCGGGCCCAACGACATCGGGCTGCAGAAGTTGTTCAACCGCGCGCTCGACGGCACGGTGAGCGAAGTCATCCTCGCCACCAACTTCACCGCCGAGGGCGAGGCCACCGCGCACGTGATCGGCGAAGCGCTCAAGCAGCGTGGGCTGACGGTGACGCGTCTGGCGCGCGGCGTGCCGGCCGGCAGCGAACTCGAATACGTGGACCTCGGCACCATCGCGCACGCGCTGGTGGACCGGCGGTAGCCACGCCGTCGCCGGAGACAAGACGACATGACTTTTTCACTGCTCACGGTTGCCTACTGGTGCGTGTTCATCGCCTGCGGCCTGCCGTACCTGGCCGCATGGATCGCCAAGGCGGGCAGCTTCGGTCCGCGCGACAACATGCAGCCGCGCGAATGGGCCGCCAAGCAGAGCGGCTGGCGCGCGCGTGCCAACAGCGCCCAGGCCAACAGCTTCGAAGGACTGCCGTTCTTCATCGGCGCCGTCATCATCGCGCACCAGCTTGGCGCGGCGCAGGGGCGGCTCGACATGCTCGCCATGGCCTACGTGGTGCTGCGCGTGATCTATATCGGCCTCTACATCAAGGGCATCGGCGGCGCGCGCAGCGCGGTCTGGGCGCTCGGTTTCCTCGTTAACGCGGCGATCCTTTTCATCGGTCGATAGCCCCGTGCGCAGGGCCTTCTGGAGGCCTTCATGCTTACGTGAAAACCCGCACGGGATGACCCCGATGCAGTCGCGTGATGCGGCCCCTAAGCTCGATTCAGTCCAGACGAATCACAGAGCCTCCAGGCACCGTTTCATGCTCCATCGCCGCGCCCTCATTTCCGCCTCCGCCATTGCCGCCGCAACCATCGCGTTGCCGCGTGTCTTTGCGCAACAGGCGAAGCTGGAGAAGACCAAGGTCTCCATCGCGGTGGGCGGCAAGGCGGCGTTCTACTACCTGCCGCTGACCATCTCCGAGCAGCTCGGCTACTTCAAGGCCGAGGGGCTGGACGTGGAAATCTCCGACTTCGCCGGCGGCGCGCGTGCGCTGCAGGCCGTGGTCGGCGGCTCGGCCGACGTGTGCTCCGGCGCGTACGAACACACCATCAACCTCCAGGCCAAGAACCAGTTCTTCCAGGCCTTCGTGCTGCAGGGCCGCGCACCGCAGATCGCGGTGGGCGTGTCGACCAGGAACATGGCCGGCTACACCGGCATCCAGGATCTCAAGGGGAAGAAGATCGGCGTCTCGGCACCGGGCTCGTCGACCAACATGGTGGCCAACCTCGTGCTGTCGCGCGGCGGGCTCAAGGCCAGCGACGTGAGCTACATCGGCGTGGGCGTGGCGGCCGGCGCGCTCACCGCGCTGCGCTCGGGCCAGATCGACGCCATCAGCAACACCGACCCGGTGATGACGATGCTCGAGCAGAAGGGCGATGTGAAGATCATCAGCGACACGCGCACGCTCAAGGGCACGCAACAGGTGTTCGGCGGCACGATGCCGGCGGCCTGCCTGTACGCGTCGGCCGATTTCATCCAGAAGAATCCCAACACCTGCCAGGCGCTGGCGAACGCCATCGTGCACGGGCTCAAGTGGCTGCAGACGGCAGGGCCGGGCGACATCATCAAGACGGTGCCGGAGACCTACCTGCTCGGCGACCGCGCGCTGTACCTCGCGTCCTTCGACAAGGTGCGCGAGTCGATCGCGACCGACGGCCTCGTGCCGGCCGACGGCCCCAAGACCGCGCTCACCGCCATCGCCAGCTTCGACACCACGGTGAAGGCCGACAAGATCGACCTCGCCAAGACCTACACCAACGATTTTGCAAGGCGCGCGAAAGACAGGTTCAAAGCCTGATTCCGAACGTCCCCGCGACCCGGCTCAGGCCGGGTTTTTTCTGCCCCGTCCGACCATGTCCGACCACGCACTCGAACTCCTCTCCATCAGCTGCACCTTCCATTCGAAGGACGATCCGGGCCAGCGCTACACGGCGGTGGCCGACACCACGCTGCGCATCAAGGCCGGGGAGTTCGTGTCGGTGGTTGGCCCCACGGGCTGCGGCAAGTCGACGCTGCTGAACGTGGGCGCGGGGCTGCTGCAGCCCTCGTCGGGCACGGTCAAGGTGTTCGGCAAGACGCTGGAGGGCGTCAACGCGCGCGCGGGCTACATGTTCCAGACCGAGGCGCTCATGCCCTGGCGCAGCGCCATCGACAACGTGATGGTCGGGCTGCAGTACCGCGGCGTGCCCGACGCCGACGCGCGCCGGCAGGCCGACGCCTGGTTGGCGCGCGTGGGCCTGTCGGGCTTCGGCGATCGCTATCCGCACCAGCTCTCCGGCGGCATGCGCAAGCGGGTGGCGCTGGCGCAGACGCTGGTGCTCGACCCCGACATCATCCTCATGGACGAGCCCTTCAGCGCGCTCGACATCCAGACGCGCCAGCTGATGGAGAACGAGGTGCTCGACCTCTGGAGCGCGAAGAAGAAGGCGGTGCTGTTCATCACGCACGACCTCGACGAAGCGATTGCGATGAGCGACCGCGTGGTGGTGCTTTCGGCCGGGCCGGCGACGCGCCCCATCGGCGAATTCGCCATTGACCTGCCGCGCCCGCGCGACGTGGCCGAGGTGCGCACGCAGCCGCGCTTCGTCGAGCTGCACACGCAGATCTGGGAGGTGCTGCGCGACGAGGTGCTCAAGGGCTATGCGCAGCAACTGAGGAAGGCCGCCTGATGTCGCGCGCTCACTTCGGCCTCAACGAGCGCAATGCGCGCTTCTGGCAACTGGCGCTGCTGGTAATGATTCTTGTCGCGTGGCACCTGGCGTCGCGCAACCAGCAGTTCGCTTTCTTCGTGGGCGAGCCGATCCAGGTGGCGGGGCGCATCTGGAGCTGGTTCCTGCCGTTCGATGTGCCGGCCAATGTGCTCTTTCCTGAAGGGCTCAAGGGCAACGCCGACATCTACCTGCACCTGGGCACCACGCTGCTGGAGACGGTGCTGGCCTTCGGCATCGGCACGGTGCTGGGCCTGGCGTGCGGGCTGTGGCTCGCGCTGGCGCCGACCGCGAGCCTGATACTCGACCCCTACATCAAGGCCGCCAACTCGATGCCGCGCGTGATCCTCGCGCCCATCTTCGCGCTGTGGTTCGGCCTGGGCATCTGGAGCAAGGTGGCGCTGGCCGTCACGCTGGTGTTCTTCATCGTGTTCTTCAACGTGTACCAGGGCGTGCGCGAGGTGAGCCCCGTGGTGCTGGCCAACGCGAAGATGCTGGGCGCCAACCAGCGGCAGCTGCTGCGTACCGTGTACCTGCCGAGCGCGACCAGCTGGGTGTTTTCCAGCCTGCACACCTCGGTCGGGCTGGCTTTCGTCGGGGCGGTGGTGGGGGAGTACCTGGGCTCGGCGCGGGGCGTGGGCTATCTCATCCTGCAGGCGGAGGGCACCTTCGACGTCAACACGGTGTTCGCGGGCATCGTGGTGCTCACGGCCTTTGCGCTGGTGCTCGACGGCATCGTCGGGCTGATCGAGAGGCGCCTCATGAAGTGGCAGCCCAAGACGGGCGAAACCGAGAAGCTCTAGCACCCCTCGTGCGATGATCCCGCGCGGCGCGCCGCAGCGACAAGGAGCGCCGCAACGACTTCACAGGGGTAGAGCATGAGCCACGACAACAAGCGGGCCACGACCTTGCGCTCGCGCAGCGAGGCCGCCAGGGTCTCGAACGAAGAACTGTTCTTCGACCTGGTCTACGCGTTTTCCGTCACCCAGCTGTCCCACTACCTGCTCGACCACCTCACGCTGCCGGGGGCGCTGCAGACGCTGGTGATGTGGTTCGCTGTATGGCTGGGCTGGCAGTACACGGCCTGGACCACCAACTGGTTCAACCCCGGCGCGCTGCGCATCCGCGGCGTGCTGTTCGCGATCATGCTGCTGGCCATGGTGATGGCCTCGGCGCTGCCGGGCGCCTTCGCGGAGCGGGGGCTGGTGTTCGCGCTGTGCTTCGTGGGGATCCAGGCGGGGCGCACGCTGTGCATGTTGATCGCCATCGGCCCCAACGACCCGCTCACGCCCAACTTCCGCCGCCTGCTGGCATGGAACTGCGTGGCCGGCGTGTTCTGGATCGCGGGCGGTTTCGCGCAAGGCGAGGCGCGCCTTGCGCTCTGGTTCTGCGGCGTGCTGTGCGAGTACGTCGCACCGATGATCGGCCTGCGCTTTCCGGGCCTGGGCCGTTCGCTGACGAGCGACTGGACCATCGACGGCGGCCACCTGGCGGAGCGCTGCCAGCTCTTCGTAATCGTGGCGCTGGGCGAATCGGTGCTGGCCACCGGCATCGCCTTCGGGCACCACGCCGAATGGCACGGCGCAGACCTGTTCGCGCTGATGGTGGGCTTCTCGGGCAGCCTGGCGATGTGGTGGATGTACTTCGACACCAGCGCCAAAGAGGCGACCCATGCCATCGAGCATTCGGCCGACCCCGGCGGCATCGGCGCCAAGTTCCACTACACGCACGTGATCCTGGTGGCGGGCATCATCGTGTGCGCGGTGGCCGACGAGCTGACGATCAACGAGGGCTCGCACCACGCCGAGCTCAAGTACCTCGGCGCGCTGATCGGCGGGCCGGCGCTCTACCTGTTCGGCAATGCGCTGTTCAAGCGCGTGGTGCGCGGCTTCTTGCCGCAGTCGCACCTGTACGGGCTGGGCCTGCTGGCCGTGCTCGCGGTGTTTGCGCCGCACCTGTCGGTGATCGTGGTGGGCACGCTCACCACGCTCGTGATGATTGCCGTGGCCGCGCTCGAAGCCGTGGTGCGCCGCAGGGCGTGGGCCGCGACGCCCACGCACTGAAGAGAGGGCTTCTCAGCGCTTCTTCTTTGCCGGCGCGCCGCCGCGCTTCTCGCGCACCACCTGTTGCTTGCTGCTCGCGGGCACCTTGGCGATGTTGGCGCCGCGAGCCGCCGTGGGCCTTGCTGCCTGCTTCGACGATGCCGCCACATGGCCGCGCGCGGGCGGAATGCCGGTGCCCACTCGCGCCGCGACGGTCGCGCGGATCGGCAGGTACACCACCACGCTGTAGCCGCGCTTGAACGCGTGGTTGGGCTTCACGTCGTTCCATTCGGCGACGGCGGCGGGCTTGAGGTTGTAGCGCCGCGCAATGGAGGCCACGTTGTCGGCGCGGCCCGCCTTCACGGTGGTGCGGCGGGTGACGATCTCGGGCTGGAAGCTCAGGTGTCCGCCATCGGCCACCACGGCGGCCACGTCTTCCTTCACGCGGGCGCCGCGCGGCACGATCAGCGTCGAGCCGGCCTTGATGAGCATGCGCGGCGGCACGTTGTTGATGGCGCGCAGGTCGGCTTCGCTCATGCCCGAGCGTTGCGCGGCGTCGGCCACGGTCATCGTGTTGGGCACGACCCAGGCGGTCCAGCTGGCGTACTGGCCTTGCGCGTAGGCGTCGAAGTTGCGCTGGAACACGGCCGCGTTGTCCCACGGCAGCAGGATCTGCGGCGTGCCGGCGGCAATGAGCACAGGCTTGTGCGCGGCCGGGTTCAGCGCGCGGAAGTCCTCCAGGCGAACGTCTGCCAGCTTGGCGGCCAGCTCCACGTCGAGGTCGCGCGTGAGCGTGACGGTCTGGAAGTACGGGTGGTTGGCGATCAGCGGCAGCTCGGTGTTGAACGCCTGCGGGTTGGCCACGATGTTCTTCACGGCCTGCAGCTTGGGCACGTACATGCGCGTCTCGGCGGGCATGGTGAGGTCGCTGTAGGTGGTGGGCAGGCCCAGGCGCTGGTTCTTGGCGATGGCGCGGCTCACGCTGCCTTCGCCCCAGTTGTAGGCGGCCAGGGCCAGCTGCCAGTCGCCGAACATGCCGTAGAGCTTCTGCAGGTAGTCGAGCGCGGCGCGGGTGGAGGCCACCACGTCGCGGCGGTCGTCGCGGAAGATGTTCTGCTTCAGGTCGAAGTCTGTGCCGGTGGCCGGCATGAACTGCCACATGCCCGCGGCGCGCGCGCTGGAGATGGCCTGCGGGTTGAACGCGCTCTCGATGTAGGGCAGCAGCGCGAGCTCGGTCGGCATGTTGCGGCGCTCGAGCTCCTCGACGATGTGGAAGATGTACTTGTTAGAGCGCTCGGTCATGCGCTGGATGTAGTCGGGCCGGCTGGCGTACCACTGCTCGCGGTCGCGCACGAGGTCGTTGTCCAGGTTGGGCATCTTGAAACCGCGGCGGATGCGGTCCCACATGTCGGCGGGCGGGGCGAGCGTGACGACGCTCTGCGAATGGGCCTGGCTGGTGGCAAGCGGGGAGAGGGCGTCGCGCGGGTAGACGGGGCTTGCGCTGCCGCCGGCGGTGGCGCCGGCTCTGGGGGAGGAGGAAGACGGTGTGGAGCTGTTGTTCGTGCCCGCGCAGCCCGCGAGCACCAGTGAACCTGCAAGGCAGGTGGCAGCAATCAGTTTCATCGGAAGTCGTTTTTCCATTGGCGCAGTGCGGCGAACACGTCGGCCTCGGCTGCATCTGCAGCCAGCTCGGCGTGGGCACGCACCGCTCGAAGGACAGTGGCTTCGCGGCTGCGAAGAAAGGGGTTGATCAGGCGTTCGGTCGCCAGTTGCGAAGGCAGCGTGGGCTGCCCCTGTGCGCGCAGGCTTTCGCAGCGCGCGTTGTAGTGAGTCAGATCGGCGTTGGCCGGTTCCACCGCAAGGGCGAAACGCAGGTTAGAAAGTGTGTACTCGTGGGCGCAGCACACGCGCGTTTCGCCGGGCAGCGCCGCGAGCTTGTCGAGCGAGGCCAGCATCTGCGTGGGCGTTCCCTCGAAGAGGCGGCCGCAGCCGCCCGAGAAAAGTGTGTCGCCACAGAAGAGAAGCGGGGGCGGGGGGGG
>NZ_JBXASW010000009.1:0-114697 GCF_058809745.1 Variovorax sp. MPBD4-3 | reverse complement strand
CCCCGCCCCCCCCCCCCCCCCGGCAGGAAGTAGGCGATGTGCCCGGCCGTGTGGCCCGGTACGTCGATGACCTCGAAGCGCAGGCCCAGTGCGTCGGCCACGTCGCCCTGCACCAGCGGCGTGTACGGTTCGGGGATGCGCTCGCGAGCGGGGCCCCACACCCGGGCGCCGGTGGCGGCGTGCAACGCCCCCACGCCGCCGGTGTGATCGGCATGGTGGTGCGTGACTAGAATCGCGGCCAGCTGCAGCTTGTGGCGCGCCAGCGCGTCGAACACCGGTTGGGCGTCGCCCGGATCCACCACGATGGCGTGGGACCCGTCGTGCAGCATCCAGATGTAGTTGTCGGCGAAGGCGGGCAGCGGAACGAGGGTCATGAGCGGTCAAATTATAGGTTTGCAGGATTGGTTCGCGACCCCCCCGGGGCGCTACCTTCTGGCCTGGGAGCAGGCCCAGTTCGATCAGGCGGTGGCCGATGTCTTCGGCTATCACGCGCTGCAGCTGGGCGCGGCGGAGGTCGACGGCCTTCGCACCAACCGCATGCCGCACCGCTGGCTCGCGCTGGACGACCCGGCCCGGCGCGGCAAGGCCGCGTTGCTGACCGACTTCGCGGCCCTGCCTTTCGCGGCCAACAGCCTCGATCTCGTCGTGCTGCCGCATGCCCTGGAACTCAGCCCCGACCCGCACGCCACGCTGCGCGAGGTCGAGCGGGTGCTGGTGCCCGAGGGCCGGGTGGTGATCTGCGGGCTCAACCCGGCCAGCCTCTGGGGCATGCGGCAGCGCCGCGCGCACATTTACCGGCGCTTGGGGCTTGGCGATCTTTACCTGCCCGAGGGCGGCGAGTTCATCGGCTACTGGCGCATGCGCGACTGGCTGCGGCTGCTGAGCTTCGAGGTGGAATCGGGCCGCTTCGGCATTTATCGGCCGGCCGTGCGCAGCGAGGCCTGGCTGGAGCGTTCGCGCTGGATGGACGCGGCCGGCGAGCGCTGGTGGCCCATCTTCGGCGCAGCCTACTTCCTGGTGGCGGTGAAGCGGGTGCGCGGCATGCGCCTGCTGAGCGCCGACTGGCGCCGCGCCGGCGCGCGGGCCAAGGCGCCCGTGCCCATCGCGGGCAAGGTGCATCGCGGCGAGCCCGACAAGAATTGAAAATGAACGAATCGAATGAAGAAGGAAAAGCCAGTTTGACCGAAGTCGTGATCTATACCGATGGTGCCTGCAAGGGCAACCCCGGCCCCGGGGGCTGGGGCGCATGGCTCAAGTCGGGTGCCACCGAAAAAGACCTGTTCGGCGGTGAACTCGACACCACCAACAACCGCATGGAGCTGACCGCCGTCATCGAAGGCCTGGCCGCGCTCAAGCGGCCGTGCAAGGTGCTGCTGTACCTCGACAGCCAGTACGTGCGAAAGGGCATCACCGAGTGGATCCGTGGCTGGAAGGCCAAGGGCTGGGTCACGGCCAGCAAGCAGCCCGTGAAGAACGTCGAGCTCTGGCAGCGGCTGGACAAGCTGGTGACCGAGGGCGGCCACCAGATCGAATGGCGCTGGGTCAAGGGCCACTCGGGCGACCCCGGCAACGAGCGCGCCGACATGCTGGCCAACAAGGGCGTGGACAAGGCGCTGGGGCGACTCTGAACCGCGGCGCAACCCCCGATAATGGGCGCATGACTGAATCTTCACGCTTGGCGGAACTGCACCGCGTGGCCATCCTCGACACCAGCGAGGAGGCCGCCTACGACGAGATCACGCGTCTGGCCGCCCAGTTGTGCGGCACGCCCATCGCGCTCATTTCGCTGATCGACGAGCGGCGGCAGTGGTTCAAGTCGCGTGTCGGCCTCAAGGCATCCGAAACGCCCCGGGAACATGCGTTCTGCGCGCATGCCATCGCCGCCCCGGCGGAGGTCATGGTGGTCGGCGACGCGCTCGAGGACGAGCGCTTCAAGGCCAATCCGCTGGTCACGGGCGACCCCAACATCCGCTTCTATGCCGGCGCCCCGCTCGTCATGAGCAACGGCGAAGCGCTGGGAACGGTCTGCGTGATCGACACCCGCCCGCGCACGCTGGACCCGGAGCTGCTGGAGCAGCTGCGCTTCCTGGCGCAGCAGGTGGTGACCAAGCTCGAAGAGCGTGCCCGCGAGCAGGGCGGCTCGGCGTAGATTGCCGAAAGGCGGCTAGATCACGCCGTCGAACATCATCACGTCGACCTCGTCGCCCGCCGCGACGCTGCCCTGGCCGTGGTGCAGCACCACGAGTCCGTTGGCCTCGACCATCGAGCTCAGCACCCCCGAGCCCTGGTTGCCCGCAACGCTGACTTCGGGCAACGCGCCGGGCACCATCCTGACGAAACCCCGCTGGTACTCGGTGCGGCCCGGCTTCTTGCGAAGGGGCGCCGTGGTGCGCGCGCGCAGCAGCGGAGGCGGTGCCGACGCGGCTTCGTGGCAGCCCATCATGCGCAGCAGGGCCGGGCGCACGAAGGCAAGGAACGTGACCATCACCGCCACCGGATTGCCCGGCAGGCCGAAAAGCACGGCCGGCCCCGGCGAGCTTTCACGCGGGATCAGGCCCACGGCCAGCGGGCGGCCGGGGCGCATCGCGACGCGCCAGAAGGCCATGTCGCCCAGCTTCTGCATCACGTCGCGCGTGTGGTCGGCCACGCCCGCGCTCACGCCGCCACTGCTGACGATGGCGTCGGCCTCGCGCGCGGCGCGTTGCAATGCCGCGGCGAGCGTGGCCGGATCGTCGCGCACCAGGCCCAGGTCGACGATGTCGCAGCCCAGCCGGCTGAGCAGGCCGAACACGGTGTAGCGGTTGCTGTCGTACACGGCGCCTTCGCGCGGTGCGTCGCCCAGGCTCAGGATCTCGTCGCCGGTCGAAAAATACGCCACGCGCAGCCTGCGCAGCGCAGGCACGCCCGGCAGGCCCAGGCTGGCGACCATGCCCAGCGCGGCGGGCGACAGGCGCTCGCCCTTGCGCAGCGCGGGCTGGCCCTGCATGAGGTCTTCGCCGGCAAGGCGGCGGTTGGCGCCGCGGCGCAGCACGCGCGCGGGAAAGCTCACCTTGTCGCCTTCGACCTTGCAGAACTCCTGCGGAACCACGGTGTCCAGCCCCGCCGGCATCATCGCGCCGGTCATGATGCGCACCGCGTCGCCGGCTGCCAGCTCGCCCCGCCAGGCCGCCCCGGCCAGCACGGTGCCGGCCACGCGCAGCGTGACGGAGGCGTCGATGGGCGCATCGGCGGGCAGCACCGCGCCGTCGAAGGCGTAGCCGTCCATCGCGGAGTTGTCGTGCGGCGGCACGCTGATGGGCGAGACGATGTCTTCGGCCAGCACGCGGCCCAGGGCGTCGAACAGCGAGACGCTTTCGCGCTGCGTGACGATGGCCTTGGCCGTCAGCTGCGAGAGAAAGGCATGGACGGCCTCGACGCTCAGGTCGGCGGCGTCGTAGCCCGAAAGGGTGGAGGCGATGTCTGCGATGCGACTCATGGGCTCATCGATTTTCGAGTGCGTGCAGTTCGGCAAGGGTGTTGGCGTTGAAGAAGGCGTCGGGCGCGTCGCCCGGCCGGTCGAAGGGTACGCGCACGGTGCGGTGCTGCGCGGTCCAGGCCTGGACCTTGCGGCCGCCGGCTTCGGTGTAGCGCCGCAGGCTTTCCAGCAGGTCTGCGCGCAGCAGGCAGAAGACCGGCTGCGGGCGTAGCACGGGGGCGGCGTCTCCGGTTCCGGAGGCTTCGGGCGCGACGGGCATAGCGATCTCCGCGTCGCCTGTGGCGGCCGCTTCGGCCAGCCGCGCGGCCAGGTCCGGCGGGAACAGCGGGGTGTCGCAGGGCACGGTCAGGAGCCAGGGCGTGCGGCAGTGCGCAAGCCCGGTCAGGAAGCCCGCGAGCGGGCCGGGGTAGCCGGCCAGGACGTCGGCATGCACCGGCGCGCCGAAGGCCTCGTACTCCTGCAGGTTGCGGTTGGCATTGAGCATCAGTGTGCCGACCTGCGGACGCAGCCGGCGTATGGCATGCAGCGCCAGCGGCTCGCCGTTGAACGGCTGCAGCCCCTTGTCGATGCCGCCCATGCGCGAGCCGAGGCCGCCGGCCAGCAGCAGCCCGGTGATGTCGGCTGGCGCGATGGCGTGCGCGGGCATGGCGGGCGCCTGCGTCATCCGCCGATGTAGCTCATCTCGACGCGGCGGGGGGCCTTGTCGCCGGCAGCGTCTTCGGCGTCGGTGGTGCGCAGGGCGCGCAGCTCGGAATAGCGGTCGGCTCGGCCCTGCCAGATGTGGCCGATGGCGGAGGCGATGTCTTCGTCGCTGGCGGTGCCGCGCAGCAGGGGGCGCAGGTCGTGGCCGGCGCTGGCGAACAGGCACAGGTAGAGCTTGCCCTCGGTGGAAAGGCGCGCGCGGCTGCAGTCGTGGCAGAAGGCCTGGGTGACGCTGCTGATGACGCCGATCTCGCCGCCGCCGTCGGCATAGGCCCAGCGCTGCGCGGTCTCGCCGGGCGCGCTGGCCTGCAGCGGCACCAGCGGGAACTCGGCGTGTATGTGCGCAATGACCTCGGCCGAGGGCAGCACCTCGTCCATGCGCCAGCCGTTGGTGGCGCCCACGTCCATGTATTCGATGAAGCGCAGCACCACCTTGCCGCCGTGCTGCTCGCGGAAGTAGCGCGCCATCGGCAATATCTCCTGCTCGTTGGTGCCGCGCTTGACCACCATGTTGACCTTGATCGGGCCCATACCGGCGGCCAGCGCCGCGTCGATGCCGGCCAGCACGTCGGCCACCGGAAAGTCGACGTCGTTCATGTGGCGGAACACGGCGTCGTCCAGGCTGTCGAGGCTCACGGTCACGCGCTGCAGGCCGGCGCTCTGGAGCGCGGCGGCCTTGCGCCGCAGCAGCGAGCCGTTGGTGGTGAGCGTCAGCGCCAGCGGCTCGCCGGCGGGCGTGCGGATCTCGGCAAGCTGCGCGATCAGGCCCTCGATGTTCTTGCGCAGCAGGGGCTCGCCGCCGGTCAGGCGGATCTTGCGCACGCCGTGGCTCGCGAACAGGCGTGCCAGCCGGGTCATTTCCTCGAAGCTCAGCAGCGCGCTGTGGGGAAGGTACTGGTAGTCCTTGTCGAACACGTCCTTCGGCATGCAGTAGCTGCAGCGGAAGTTGCAGCGGTCGGTCACGCTGATGCGCAGGTCCGTCAACGGCCGGCCCAGCCGGTCCAGCAACTGGCCGGTGGCGGGTACGGCGATTTCCGGCACGGCCACGGCGGGATGCGCGCGGCCGACCGCGGAGATCGGGATGACAGTGCTGCTGCTGTGCTTCATGTGGGGTAGGGGGAGGGCCCGATTTTGCGCCATCGCCCATGGGCCCATTGGCTGCAGGCTACTTGCGCCCGCCGCGGTGCGCCCGGGGGTTATCCCCTGCAGAGCTTCAGGTTCGTGCGGGCGGCGCGCACCACGGGCAGGAAGATCTCGGCGTCGGCGGGCGGATAGTTTTCCTTGATGCCGTCGTCGGTGCGGGCGGCGTCCTCGGCCAGCGGCTGCAGCGTCTTGAGGCAGGCCGCGCGGTCATTGAGCTTGAACTGCGTCAGCGCGATGTCGTTGCGTATCCAGTCCTTGGTGATCCAGTCGAGCGTCTTCTCGCACTCCGAAAGCACCGGCGACAGGGTGGCCAGGGCGGTCGAATAGTCCTTCGCGTCGTATTGGCGCTTGAAGCTCTTGCGGGAGCTGGCCACCGCCTTGTCGGTGCAGGCAGGGGTGGGGCGGGTGTAGGTGCCTTCGAAGGTGGCGCGCATGCCGCAGTTGTCGCGGCATTGCTCGTCGCCGTTGGTCGAGACCGCCACCTTGTCGGCGTTGACCGCGAAGCTGACCACGCAGCCGCTGTCGGCCAGCTTGGCCTTGCCGCGCACGATGGTGCCGTCGAGCGCGCAGGTGTGCGCGTTGGCGCCGATGGTGGTGATGTCGAAGCGCCCGTCGGCCTTGACGCGGAGGGCGCCGCTGCCGCCCTCGTAGATGTAGTCGCCGGCCGGCGGCGTGGAGACCTGCGCCGAGGCCGGGCCGGCGCCGAGCAGCAAGGCAAGCGCCAGTGCGAAGGGCAGGGTGTTCTTGAATTTCATCGTTGGAATCTCCCGGGGAAACGTGCCGCGGGGCAGTGTATCGATCGTTGCCGGAAGTTTTCCGGCGCTGGCCGGTTTTCGCCATCGCCGATGAGATGTCTTGACGGAGCCAATGAGAATTCCTATCATTTGAGCGCCTGAATACGCAGCACGTCGACGACGCAAAGGGCTCTTCCAACCAAGGAGCCTCCCGACCGTGCCGTACACCCTCCCAGCCTTGCCCTATGCCTTCGATGCGCTCGAGCCTCACATCGATGCGCAGACGATGGAAATCCACCACGGCAAGCACCACCAGACCTATGTGAACAACCTCAATGCCGCGTTGAAAGACACGCCGCACGAGGGAACGCCGGTCGAAGAACTCATCGCCGGCGTCGAGCAACTGCCCGAGCCGCTGCGCGCCCCGGTGCGCAACAACGGCGGCGGCCACGCCAACCACAGCCTGTTCTGGACCGTGATGGCGCCCGTGGGCCAGGGCGGCGGAGGCGCACCCGCGGGAGCGCTGGCCAAGGCCATCGACGCCGACCTGGGCGGCTTCGACGCCTTCAAGGACGCCTTCACCAAGGCCGCGCTCACGCGCTTCGGCAGCGGCTGGGCATGGCTGACGGCAGGCCCCGGCGGCAGGCTTGCCGTGGAAAGCAGCGGCAACCAGGACAGCCCGCTGATGCGCGGCATCGGCTCCTGCAACACGCCGATCCTGGGGCTGGACGTGTGGGAGCACGCGTACTACCTCAAGTACCAGAACCGCCGCCCCGAATACATCACGGCCTTCTACAACGTGGTGAACTGGGCCGAGGTGGCCCGGCGCCACGCCGCCGCAACCGGCGGCTGAGGCGCGCGGCCATGAACGACCCCCGGCAGGTGGCGGTGGCGGGTACGCGGGCCAGGCCCGCCCGCCCGACGCGCGAGTGGATCGGCCTTGCCATCGTCGCCGCCGGCGCGCTGGTGGGGCTGTCGCGGTTCTGGACATTCGTGCGCGGCGACCCGATGGTGTGGAACGCATTGCTCGGCGGGTCGGTCGCGGCGCTGGCCACGGCGCTCGGCACGCTGCCGGTGCTGTTCTCGCAGAAGCTGCCCGAGCGGCTGCAGGACACGCTGTTCGGCTTCGGTGCCGGCGTGATGCTGGCCGCCAGCGCCTTCTCGTTGATCATTCCCGGCCTGGAGGCGGCCAGGAACGTGGGCGTTTTCGGCGGCGGCAGCTGGGCGGCGGGCGGCGTGATCGGCTCGGCCATCCTGCTCGGCGGCGCCGCGCTGATGCTGATGGACCGCGTGCTGCCGCACGAGCACTTCATCAAGGGCCGCGAAGGCCAGACGGCGCGGCAGCTGCGGCGCACATGGCTCTTCGTGTTCGCGATCGCGCTGCACAACGTGCCGGAGGGGCTGGCCATCGGCGTCGGCTATGCGGCCAACAACGGGCTGCGGGCGGATGCGCTGGCCACCGGCATCGCGATCCAGGACGTGCCCGAGGGGCTGGTCGTGGCCGTGGCGCTGCTGGCGGCCGGCTACAGCCGGGTCTTCGCGGTGCTGATCGGCATGGCTTCAGGGCTGGTCGAGCCGCTAGGCGCCGTGCTGGGCGCGGCGGTGGTCGGCCATTCGGCGATGCTGCTGCCCTGGGGGCTGGGCTTCGCGGCGGGCGCGATGCTGTTCGTGATCAGCCACGAGATCATTCCCGAATCCCACCGCAAGGGCCACGAGGCCTTTGCCACCAGCGGGCTGATGGTCGGCTTCGTGCTGATGATGCTGCTCGACACGGCGCTGGGGTAGCGCCGCAGCCGCTCAGCCGTGCTTGACGGCCACGGTCTTCAGCGTGGTGAAACCGTACAGCGCCTCGAAGCCCTTTTCGCGGCCGTAGCCGGAAGACTTCACGCCGCCGAAGGGCAGCTCGACACCGCCGCCCGCGCCGTAGTTGTTGATGAACACCTGGCCGCTGCGCACGCGCCTGGCCATGCGGAACTGGCGCGAGCCGTCGGCCGTCCACACGCCGGCCACCAGGCCGAACTGCGTGGCGTTGGCAAGCGCCACGGCCTCGTCCTCATCGGCGAATTGCATGGCCGCCAGCACCGGGCCGAACACTTCTTCCTGCGCCAGGCGATGGTCCACGGGCACGTCGCGCAGCAGGGTCGGGGCCTGGTAGAAGCCGGTCTCGGGCGCTTCCTCGACCACGATGCCCTGCGCCACCATCGGGATGCCGGCATGTTGTGCATCGCTCAGGAAATCCCACACGCGCTGCTGCTGCGTCTGGCGGATCAGCGGGCCGACGTCGAGGTCCATGGCGGCGGGGCCCACGCGCAGCGCCTCGAAGGCGTGGCCCAGGCGTTCGAGCAGCGGCTCGTAGATGTCGCGCTGGATCAGCACGCGCGAGCCGGCCGAGCAGGTCTGCCCGGCGTTCTGCACGATGGCGTTGATGACCACGGGAATGACCGCGTCCAGGTCGGCATCGGCGAACACGATCTGCGGGCTCTTGCCGCCCAGCTCCAGCGTGACCGGGCAGTGCCGCTCGGCCGCCACCTGCTGGATCAGCGTGCCGATCTTCGGGCTGCCGGTGAAGCTGATGTGGTCGATGCCTTCGTGCCGCGCCAGCGCGTCGCCCACCTCGTGGCCGTAGCCGGTCACGATGTTCAGCGCACCGGCCGGGAAGCCGACCTCGGCCGCCAGCTGTGCCACCCGGATCAGCGAGAGGCAGGCGTCTTCCGCCGGCTTGACCACGCACACGTTGCCCGCCGCCAGGGCGCCGCCCACGCTGCGCCCGAAGATCTGCATCGGGTAGTTCCAGGGAATGATGTGGCCGGTGACGCCGTGCGGTTCGCGCCAGGTGAAGACGCTGTAGCCGTCCTGGTAGGGGATGGTTTCGCCGTGCAGCTTGTCGCAGGCGCCGGCGTAGAACTCGAAGTAGCGCACCAGCGCCACCGCGTCGGCCCTGGCCTGCTTGACGGGCTTTCCGCAGTCGCGCTGCTCGATGAGCGCGAGTTCGTCGACGTGCTCGGCGATCTTCTGCGACAGCTTGTAGAGCAGGCGGCCGCGGTCGGCGGCGCTGACCTTGTGCCACACGCCCTCGAAGCAGTCGCGCGCGGCGCGCACGGCCGAGTCGATGTCGGCGGCGTTGCTGCGCTGGATTTCGTCGAAGGCCTGGCCGTCGGAGGGGTCGATGACCGGCAGGGTGCGGCCGGAGGAGGACGGAACGTCCGCGTTGGCGATGTAGTTGAGCTGCATGGGGCTGGATTTTGCGCGAAGCGCGCAAGAAGCGTGGGCGCCCCGGCCGCCGGCCCTACCTGGCGGCGGCGCTGGCCCGGGGCAGGGCGCGCACGGCGTTCAGCATGCGCTCCACGTGCTTGTCCGGGTTCAGGTTCTGGTAGTAGTAGGCCACCTTGCCGTCCGGTGCGATCACGTAGGAAAGCCGGTTGGCGAAGTCGGGCTTGGTCTGCATGAGGGCGTCGAAGCCCTGGATCACGGTCTTCGACTCGTCGGACGCCACCGGAAACCGGCTCTGGCACGACTTGACCGAGAACTTCGACAGGGTGCCGATGTCGTCCGCCGACACGCCGATGACGGTGGCGCCCAGCGCGGCGAACTTGTCGATGGCTTCGGCGAAGGCGTGGGCCTCGATGGAGCAGTCGTTCGAGTCGGCCGCCGGGAAGAAATACACCACTACCGGGCCCTTGGCCAGCGCGTCGGCCAGCGAATAGCGGAAGGTCTTGCCGCCCAGCGCGGCGTCGGCGGTGAAGCGGGGCGCCGGGTCGCCGATGTCGAGCGCGGCCCAGGCGGGATGCGAAAGCATCGCAAAAACAGCCGTCAAGGCGATGCGTGAGAGGTTCGTTCGGGCCATGATGCAACTCCGCAGCTGTGTGGCCGGAATTCTAGGCTCCAGGGGCGGCGCCTGAAACCGTCACCCCACGGCAGGCGTACGGAACAAGACACGGACACCTGGACCAATGAAGCAACGGAAGCACTTTTCATGAACGCCTGGCTTCTACCTTTGCGCATCGCGCTTGCCGGCCTGCTGGTCGCGGCGCTCGGCGCCTGCGGCTCGCTGCCGGTGGCGCGCGAGCGGCCCGCCGAGAATTCCGCCGCCGCGGATCCGACCACCTCGCTCGCGAAGATCGTGGCCGCCTCCACGCCGCCCGGGGAGCATTCGGGCTTCCGGCTGATGCCGCTGGGCGTGTACTCGCTCGACGCCCGCATCCAGCTCGCCCAGCGGGCCCAGCGCTCGCTGGTGGTGCAGTACTACCAGCTCGAGAACGACGCCGTGGGCCGCCTGCTGCTGCGCACCCTGCGCGAAGCGGCGGCGCGCGGCGTGAAGGTGCGGGTGCTGGTGGACGACCTCTACACCGTCAAGAGCCAGCAACTGCTGCTCGCGCTGTCCGAGACGCCGAACGTCGAGGTGCGGCTGTTCAACCCGTTCTGCTGCGGGCGCAACGGCTTCCTGTCGCGATTCGCGGCGTCGCCGTTCGAGATCGGGCGGCTCAACCACCGCATGCACAACAAGCTCTTCATTGCCGACGGCGCGATGGCGGTGGTGGGCGGGCGCAACATCGCCGAAGAATATTTCGTGCTGAACGAGGCGCAGAACTTCATCGACATGGACGCGCTGGTCGTCGGCAAGGTGGTGCCGCAGCTCGAATCGATCTTCGACGCCTACTGGAACAGCGTGCAGGTCTGGCCCATTGCCGACATCGTGGCGGGCGAGAGCGGCCGCAAGCCGGGCACCGCCGATTTCGACGAGTGGGTGGACATGGCCGCGCCGCCGCCGAAGATCGTGCTGCCGCCGTCGGACATCCTGGGCTACGGCCCCATCGCCGAAGAGCTGGACGGCGGGCGCATGGGCCTGCTGTGGGGCGAGGCCCGCGCCATTGCCGATCCGCCCGGCAAGCCAGCGACCATGACGGCCGACGAAGCCATCGCCACCAGCGTGACCATGCAGGTCTGGGCCCTGATGCTCGACGCCAGGACCGAGGTCGACCTGACCTCGCCGTACCTCGTGCCCGGCGAGCGCGGCATGGCCGCGTTCCAGGAACTGACCCAGCGCAAGGTCAAGCTCACGCTCGTCACCAACTCGCTGGCCGCCAACGACGAGCCGCTGGTGCACACGGGCTACGCGCGCTACCGCGAACGGCTGCTGCAAGCGGGCGCCGACCTGTACGAGCTGAGCCCGCAGCGCACCAGCGCGGGCGAGCGCTTCGGCATGTTCGGCAAGTCGCTCGGGCGGCTGCATGCCAAGACGGCGGCCATCGACAAGACGCGCATCTTCATCGGCTCCATGAACCTCGACCCGCGCTCTGCCAGCCAGAACACCGAGATGGGGCTGGTGGTCGACAGCCCGCAGCTCGCGCGCGAGATGCTGCGGGTCATCAACATCAGCAAGCTGCAGAACTCCTACCGGCTGCGGCTGGCCAAGGGCACCGGCACGCTGCAGTGGCTGACCAACGACGGCGAGAAGGAAATGATCCTGACCTCGGAGCCGGAGTCGAGCTTCTTCCAGCGCTTCTACAACATGCTCATCGCGCCGGTGGTCCCCGAGATGCTGTTGTAGCCTCGGGGGATGGCGCAGACTTTCACTTCGTTGTCGGCCCCGCAGGTCATGCTGTGGGGCCTGCTTTTCTTTGGCGGGATCTATCTCGGCTTCGGTGGGCTGACCTGGCTGCTGACGAAGCGCCTGCTGCCCGCGCTGGGCATCGGGCGGCCGCTCGATCCGCGGCCGCTGCAGCCGGGGCAGCTGCGGCGCGAGCTGGGGCAGTCGGGCGTGTCGGTGCTGATCTTCGGGCTGGGGATGGTGTTCCCTTGGGGCTTGCTGCAGCTGGGCTGGGCGCGGCTCGACGGCGATGCGGGCTGGCTGCAGATCACGCTCGAGATTCTCGTGCTCGCGGTCTGGAACGACGTGCATTTCTGGGTCAACCACCGCCTGCTGCACACGCGCTGGCTGCGGCGCTTTCACGGGCCGCATCACCGGTCGTTCGTGACCACGCCATGGGCCACCTACAGCTTCCACCCGATCGAGGCGCTGATGCTGGGCAACGTGATCCTGCTGCCGATGGTGCTGCACGACTTCAGCTTCTGGTCGCTCGCGGCGGTGCCGGTGTTCAGCCTGTTCTTCAACTGCGTCGGGCATTCGAACTACGACTTCTTCACCGGCGTGTCTTACAGCCACTGGTTCGCGGCGAGCCGGCGGCATCATCTGCACCATGCCGTGCACAACGGCAACTACGGCTTCCAGTTCACCTTCATGGACAGGCTCTTCCGCACGCGCATTGCCGCGGACGCCGCCGAACCGCTGTTCCGGGCCTTCCACAAGAAGCATGGCGCGACCACCGCCTGACGCGCGACCCCGGCTGCCGAGGCTGCGCCACTGGCGGGACTGGCAGAGCCTGGCCTATCTGGTTGTGCTGCCCGCACTGGCGGCATGGCAATGGGTGCACGGCTTCAACGCCGTGATGTATGGGCTGATGCTGTTCCTCACGCTCGGCGTCGGCGTCATCCACCACAACCACGTGCACCTGCGCATGTGGCGCGTGCGGCGCCTGAACCGGCTGACCGACTTCTGGATCACGCTGCTGCAGGGGCACCCGACCTTCGTGTTCTGGCCCGCGCACGTGGCCAACCACCATCGCCATCGGCATGGGCCGAAGGACGTGGCGCGCACCTACCGTTTCGGCGGCGACACCAACCACCTGTGGGGCTACCTGCTGCATCCGTTCCAGGCGGTTTGGGTGCTGATGCCGGTGTTCTTCGGCTGGCTCGCGCGGCTGCGGCGGCACCGGCGCGGCGCGTGGCGCTACTGCATGGCGCAGTACGCGCTGTGGCTGGTCAGCTGGGCGGTGCTGCTGGCTTTCGACTGGCGCAAGGCGCTGCTCTTCGTGATCGTGCCGCAGCTGCATGGGCTGCACTGGCTGCTGGCGACCAACTACCTGCAGCATGCGCACGCCGACGGCCGCAAGCCGGCGCCCAACGGTGTGGCCAAGGGAGCGCCGGGCGATACCCCGGGTAGCCGGCTGAACTACGCCCGCAATTTCGAGGGGCTGGTAAACCCATTGCTGTTCAACATCGGCCTGCACACCGCACACCACGAGAACCCGCATGCCCATTGGTCCGAGCTCACGCATCTGCATCGCACGCGCTACCGCGCGCAGGTCGATCCGGCGCTCAACGAGGGCGGGCTGGTGCCGTACATGGCGCGCGTTTTCGTGCTGGGGGCCGTGTGGCCGCGTTTTCGCAGCCGCTCGCTGATGCCTCCCGATTCCCCAACCCACTGAACCATGCCTGTTTCATTCCAACGCGTGTATCTAGAGAGCGCCGGCTACTTCATGCCGGGCGAACCCATTCCCAATGACCGCATGGACGCGTACATCGCGCCGCTCAACCGCATGTCGGAGCGCATCAAGCGGCGCATCCTGGCCGAGAACGGCATCCTCACGCGGCACTACGCCATTGACGCGGAAGGCGTGACGCAGCAGACCAACGCGCAACTGGCGGCCGGCGCCATCCGCGACTGCCTGCGGCGCGGCGGGGCCGAGCTGTCGCGGGTGTCGATGCTGGCCAGCGGCTCCTCTGGCGGGGACACGCTGATGCCGGGCTTCGCCAACATGATCCAGGGCGAACTGGCGGCGCAGCCGATGGAGACGCATTCGGTGCACGGCATCTGCGCGGCGGGCGTTTCGGCGATCCAGGCGGCGGCGCAGGGCATCGAGCTGGGCGCGCACCGCTCGGCGTTGGCGGTGGCCAGCGAGATGCCGTCGCGCCTGTTCAAGCGCTCGCGCTTTGCCGCGCGCGGCTACGAGATCGACTTCGACTCGCACTTCCTGCGCTGGATGCTGTCCGACGGCGCGGGCGCGCTGCTGCTGTCCGACGGCTCGCCCGCGCTGGCGGGCTCGCCGGGGCTCAGGCTGCGGCTGAAGTGGGTGCACCAGCGCGCCTTCTCGGGCGACTACCCGGTCTGCATGCAGCTGGGCCTGACCGAAAACCGCGATGAGCACGGACGAGGCCACCTCGACTTCGGCTCCTGGGCCGAGGCCGAAGCCGCGGGCGCGCTCTCGCTGAGGCAGGACATCCGCCTGCTGCCGCACCTGTTCGACATCGGCATCCACGAATACGCGAGGCTGGTGCGAGACGGCTGGGTCGATCCGAAGCGGGTCGACCACTTCCTGTGCCACTACTCGTCGGAAAAATTCATCCCGGTGGTCGAAGACCTGATGGCCAAGGCCGACCTGTCGATTCCGCGCGAGCGCTGGTGGAGCAACCTCGCGTGGCGCGGCAACACCGGGGCGGCGTCGATCCTCGTGATGCTGGCCGAGTTCCTGCATACCAGGGCGCTGAAGCCCGGCGAGCAGATCTTCTGCTACGTGCCCGAGTCGGGGCGCTTCATGGCGGCGTACATGCTGCTCGAAGTGGAAGCGGCCGATGCCGCGCCCGTGGCGTCCGCGCCCCGCGTGGCCGTGGTGCCCGACGACGACCTCGTCATCGCCCCGCCGCACGACCCGGCCGCCGCGCCCGAAGGCCTCGGCGCGCTGCTGACCGAACTGGCCGCCATATGGCACGACTACCGCTCGCGCGTGTGGCGCACGCCGCTGGTGCGCCAGATCCGCGAACGCCGCTTCGCCGTGCCCGACTACCTCAACTGGATGGAGCAGTGGGTGCCGCAGGTGCGCGAAGGCAGCCTGTGGATGCGCGAAGGCGCGGCATCGCTCAGCGAGCCCTACCAGGTGCTGGCCTCGCTGATCGGCGTGCACGCGGGCGAGGAGCAGAACGACTTCAACATCCTGTTCAGCGACTACCGCAAGGCCGGTGGCACGGTCGAATCGATCGACGAGTTGCGCCGCAACCCCGGCGGCGAGGCGCTCAATGCCTACCTGCACGGCCTTGCGGCCACGCGCGACCCGATCGGCCTGCTGGGGGCGATCTACATCATCGAGGGCACGGGCCAGCGCATCGTGCCGGCGCTGCTGCCGCTGCTCAAGGCCAGCCTGAAGCTGCCGCCCGACGCCTTCCGCTTCCTCGAGTACCACGGCCACAACGACGAGCACCACCTGGGCCGCTGGCTCACCGCCGTCGAGATGGTCATGGCCGTCGAGGGGCAGGCCCGCGCCGCCCGCCAGATCACCGACACCGCGCGCCACACGGCCGCGCTGTACCTGATGCAGTTCCAGCACATCACGGAGCGAATGACAGATGCCCAGCAGAACGCCTGATTTCCTGACCCAGGCGCACGACGAGCGCGACCCCAGCCCCTGGCTGGCGCTCTACCTCGACCAGAGCACGCCGCTGCCCGACAACGTGAAGGAGGCATGGCTGGCCGATTCGAGCTCCGGCTCGCGGCAATACCTGCTGCCGTTCCTGCGGCCGATTGCGCGGCTGACGATCATCCTGATCCAGATCGTGAAAGTGTTCGTGCCGCGCAACTGGTCGCACTCGATGCTGCTGCACCGCTTCCTGGCCTGGGGGCTGAAGCGCTTTGTCTCGCCAGAGGCCAACTGGCTGATATTGCGGCACTTCCACCTGGGCTCGCAGGTGCTGGCCTTCATCGGGCGCAATTCGCCGGCGCCCGTGGCCACCAACCCGCTGGAGCCGGCCGACATCGACGCGCTGAAGGACGAGATGTTCCTCAAGCACGACCTGAACCTCTTCAACTTCGTGATCCGGCTGAACACGGCGCTGCGCGACAGGGGGCTGACGCTGTGCAAGGCGGATAAGGTCGATTTCTCGATGATCAAGGAGCCGCCCCTGCGGCTGGAGGACATGCCGCAGGGCAGGCTCAATTTCCTCGACCTGCAAAGCGCCATCGAGCTGTTCACGCCGCTCTACCAGCTGATGCTGACGGACAACGATTTCTGGCGCGCGGCCAATTCCTTGCAACTGGACGAAACCATCGGCATCTACACCGCGACCATCCTCGCCGCACCGGAACACCTGATCCTGGTCAACAACAAGCATCCCCTGGTGCCCCTGTCGACCCTGCGGGCCGGGCACCGGCTGGTGATCCACGGGCTTTCGACCGAAATGCTGCACAGCCTGCTCCAGCGCATGCAGGCGGCGCAGCAGGCGGGGGAAGGGGAGACATCCCTGTACGACCAGCCACTTGCATAGGCGTATGCTGCCCCCAGATGCAAACCATGAACACGACCCGTAATCCGTCTCCCAAGACCGATCTGGCAGTGACCCACGTGCTGGCTCAACTGCTGGAAAAGCTCGAGCACAGCCCCGTGCCCGTCGGCGCCGAGCAATACCGCTCGGTGGTCGAGCACCTTGTCCACGAGTTCGAGGATGTCGAACAGGGGGCCGAACTGGGCCGCCTGCTCGACGCCTACCCGGCCGCGGCCGAGGTGTACGAAAATCTCAACTATCAGCACGCCGGCCTTTGCCGGTCGGCGCTCGACGCTTCTCTTTCGGCCGAAGTCAGTGCCCGTGAAGCCATTGCCCGCGCCATGCGCGGTGCCCAACCGAACAACAAGGACAAGACGCATGGCGAAGGGTGAAGTAAAGACGGCTGTGGTGGCGGACGGCCTGCGCTACAAATCGAAGACGCCGGGCTCGCCGTTCAGGGCCTCGGCTTCGTTCAGCGGGGCGACCATGTCCTGCTTCATGTGCGGCAAGCACCGCGTGCGCTCGCAATTGCGCACCCGCCAGGTGCTGGGCAAGTCGCAGACGGTTTGCGCGCCTTCGTGCAAAGCGCTCGACGAAGCCCTGGAATAAGCCCGTTCGGTCTTGCCGCTAGCACGGCGGCGAGACGTTTTGGCGACATTTCCTTGCGCCCAGGTCACGGATTGGCTTCCCCGGCGACTCGATTTGGATATACAGTTGGAAACAAATAATGCACGTAATTGCATTTATTCAAAAGTTCTAATTTCAGTCGTCTCAATGAATTGCAGCCAAGCCGTTGACGTCCTTCGCAGGGCGTGGATTTCAACGCTCGCAAAGGGGTTCAGCCATGGCTAAGCCGCGTCATGTCGTCATGCAGGTGGTCAGGCGTTCATCGGGTAGCGCCACGCACCATGTCGAATTCCTCATGGACGACAACTTCGCGGAGCGGCTGCGCCAGCTGCGTTCGCTGGTGCCGCCTCTCGGCAGCCTCAACAAGCAGCGGGATCTCGTCATCGACAAGGTGCGCGTGCGCCTGCCGAATGCCATCTGGCGCTCCGGCAACGAGATCGACGCGGACGGGGGCGTGGACGGTTCCTGCATCGTCATTGCGGCCGAAGGCTCGTTCAACTGCGGTGGCAAGGACCGCAAGACGCGCGAGAAGCTCGTGACGTACAACTTTTCGATTGCGCGACTGATCGAGCTGCATGCCGAGCGCGCCGAGGGCGAAACGCTCTACATCCGCGACGGCGTGTTCGCCAACGACGAGCCTGCCGAGTCGCCAGCCGGCCGCTGGGTCGCGTCGATGCATGAACTCGAAGTGGTGATGCGGGTGCCCGACGCCCCGTCGGACTTCGACACGCTGCACGACCTCACGCTGCGCCCCGAACACCAGCAGTCCGGCGGCAACACCACGCAGCGCGCCACCTTCTTCTGATCTTCTGACGCGTTGGTTTTTCAGCGCGCCGCGGCCGCTTCCGGCGCCGGGCCGCCGACGGGCGTGTACTGCGCCCGGTTGTTTTCCAGCCAGCGTTCGGACAAGGTGCTGTCCTGCTGCATCGGATGGAAGTCCGCGCGCAGGTAGCTGCGCCAGCCCGCGAGGTTGCCGCGCAGCAGGCCATCGCGGCTCAGCAGAATGCGCGCCGCGCTCTTCCAGGTCGACCACTTCCACAGTTGCTTCTCGTGGCGCAGGTTGTCGACGGTCTGGCGCATCAGGTCGCCCAGGAACATCATCGTCACGCGGCGGAACCAGCGCTTGCGCCATTCGTCGGAGCCGCCAGCGGCCTTGTAGATGTCGAAGGCGACGCTCTTGTGCTCCAGCTCTTCGGCGCTGTGCCAGAGCCACATGGTGCGCAGCCGGGGCTCGGCGCCGTCGAGAATTTCGGGGTGGGCGAGCAGCCATTCGGCGAACATGGCGGTGAAGTGCTCGGTGGCAGCCGTGACCGCCAGCGCATGGCGCGGATCGGCGTCTTCCATCAGTTTCAGGCGCTTGCTGGCGCGTGCCGTCCAGCCATCGACCAGGCCCTGGCTCTCGAGATGGCTGTTGAACAGCGAGTGAATGCGCCGGTGCGTCGCTTCCTGGCCGATGAAGCCGCGCACGTCGGCGCGGTGCTGTTCCTGCACCTCGGGCGGCAGGGTGGCCACGGCATCGCGCACGGCGTCGATGAAGAATTGTTCTCCAAAGGGGAAACTCATCGACAGGGCATTGAAGAAAGCGGTCGAGAATGCATCGCCGCCACACCAGTCTCGGGCGAACGGCGGTTGCAGGTCGATCAGAAGGCGTCGGACAACGAGTTCAGTCATGAAATCAAGCCTCGAAGAAAGCACGCAATGCGTGGGAGGAGGGTTGGTACATCTTCGTACCGCATGCCTCCATGGTGCGGCCGGTCGTTGGTACTGTCAAGTACCAAGGCGTAGGAAAATGTTCCATCCATGAGCGAAACCATTGAAAAGGCCGTGACGCCGAAGTCTCCCGACGGCCCGGCGAGCGAGCATTACAACCGGCTTCTCCAGGGCATGGCGCAGGCAGTGGCGGCCAAGGGCTATGCCGAGACGACCATTGCCGACATCGTGCGCGAGGCGGCCGTGTCGCGCCGCACGTTCTACGAACATTTCAGCACCAAGACCGAATGCCTGATTGCGCTGTATGAAACCGCGAGCCGGCTCGCCCTCCAGGCGGTGAGCGAAGCCTTCGACCCGGTGCAGCCCTGGCATGCGCAGGTCGAGCAGGCCATGACGGCGTATTTCGATTACCTCGCGCAAGACCCGGTGCTGCTGCGCACGCTCTTCGTGGAGATCCTCGGGCTGGGCATGCCGGGGCTGGTGGTGCGCCGCCGGGTGAATGACGAGATCGCCAACTTCATCCAGGTCGCCATCAACAGTGCCGGCGGCGCTGAAGAGCCCTCGGCACACCTGACGAGCGAGATGGCGATGACCGTGGTCGGCGGCATCAACGAACTGGTGCTGCAGGCCATCGAGCAGGACCGCGCGGGCGATCTGCGCGAACTGGTGGCGCCCGCGACCCGGCTGGTGCGGGCCGTGGCTGCCGAAAGCCTGCGCTAGGCGCGCCGGGCTTGCATGCTGCCGCGCGGGGTGGCCGCCAGCCACAGCGCGAGCAGGCCGGCCAGCGTCAGCGCCAGCAGTGCCCCGAGATAGGGCAGCACGTCATGCAGCGGCGCCCCCATCTGGTTGAGGCGCAGCGAGCCCTGGATGCCGGCGGTGCTCGGAAACAGCCAGCGCAGCGCCTGCAGCGGCCCCGGCAAGGCCTCCACCGGCCATGAGAAGCCCGAGAGAAACGCTATTGGCAAAGCAGTGAACAACAGCACCTGCAAGGCCCGCTCGCGGTCGCGGAACCAGCAGCCCAGCAGCAGGCCGAGCGTGCAGATGGCAGGCACATAAAAAGCGAGCAGCACCATCGCCCCCAGCGGGTTGCCGCCGCGCGGGTAGTCCTGCAGGAAGAACACCCAGCCGAAATAGAACAGCCCGCTCAGGAAGCCGAAACCCGAAAGCGCCCCCAGCCGCCCCAGCCACGCGCCCATGGAAGCCCGCAGCCGTCCGGCTTCGGCCCAGGTGCCGGCCAGCATCGCCGCGCCCATCAGCAACGTCTGCTGCAGTATCAGCAGGGCCACCGCCGGCACCACGTAGCTGCCGTAGCCTTCGGTCGGGTTGAACAGCGCCACCAGCTGCGTGTTGAGCGGGCTGCGACTGCGCGCGGCCTGCACCGCGCTCTGGCCGCCGGCCTGCAGCTTGCGTATCTCCACGCCCGCCGACACGGTGCCGACCGTTTCCGAGAAACCGTACAGCACCGCCTTGTTCAACAGCGCATACGCGCCGTTGCCTTCGATGGTGACCACCGCCGGGGTGCCGCGCAGCACGTTGCGCTTGAGGTCCGCCGGCAGCAGCGCGTAGCCCTCGATCTCGCCGCGCCAGAGCGCCTGCTGCGCCTCGTGCACGTCGGACGTGACCATGCGCACGTCCAGCCGCGGATTGGCCATTGCGAAGCGCGCGATCTGGCGCGACAGCGCGCTGTGGTCCTGGTCGACCACCGCCACCGGCACGCGCGTGACGGCCTGCGTGCCGTAGGGCCACGGATAGAAGAAGCCGTAGATGACCGGCGCGATCAGCATGATCAGCAGCACGCCCTTGTCGCGCAGCACCGCCAGGGCGGTGTCGCGCCAGGCGGCGCCGAAGCCGGTGCGCTCGCTCGTCGTCATCAGCGGCCTCCCCAGGTGTCGGGCGCGCGGGCCGCGCGCACCAGCGCGGCGGCAGAGGCGGCCAGCAGCACGGCCGTGCCCAGCACCATCCACAGCGGCGTCGCCACCGAATAGAGCAGCGGCGCGCCCATCTGCAACTGTTCCATCTGCACGCGGATGTAGTGCGTGTAGGGCAGCAGGTTGGCCCACATGCGCGCGAACAGCGGCATCGCGACCAGCGGAAAGCCCACGCCGCCGAAAGCGAACGCCGGCGCGGTGATGAAGCCCGTGGCCGACAGCGCGGTGCGCAGCGAGCGCGTGAGGCTCGACACGAAGGCGCCGAGCGCCACCGACAGCGCCAGGAACACCACCAGCGCGAACAGCGTCCAGCCGAGCGAACCGACCGGGTGCCAGCCGCGTCCCGCCGTGATCCACAGCATGGCCGCGATCGCCACCGCGCAAAGGCTCAGGAAGGGCAGCGCCAGCTTGCCCGCCAATGCAGCCAGCGCCTCATGCCAGCGCGGCGCGGCGCCGAGCCATTCGCCGATGCTGCGGTCTCGCAGTTCGCGGCCCACGGACCATGCGCCGGCCGTCATCGCGAGGATGTGGAGCAGCGCGGGAACCAGCGCCGCGCCGAGGAACTGTTCGTAGTCGGTCGAGGTGTTGAACAGCGCGACCATGCTCGCCTTGACCGGCTCCATGCTCGCGCGCGCGGCCCTCATCGATTCGCCGCGCTTGTTGCGCACGGTGAGCTCCACCCCGCCCGACACCGTGGCCACGGCGGTGCGCACGTCGCGCTGGATCAGGCTCGAATGCGTGCCCAGCTGCGCGTTGTGCAGCAGCACGACCTGGCCGACGCGACCCTGCTTCACGTCGCGGCTCAGGTCCCGCGGCAGCTGCACCGCCGCGTCGACGGCGCCGCTGGCCAGGGCGCGCGCCATCTCGCCTTCGTCACTGTATTGCTGCACCACGCGCAGGCCCGGCGTGGCGTCGAGAAAGCGCACCACCTGGCGCGAGAGCGAGGAGTGGTCCTGGTCGAGCACGCCGATGGGCAGTCGCTCGGGCAGGCCGGCGGAAAAGATCCACCAGATCAGGAAGACCGCGAGCAGCGGCACCCACGAGACCATGGCCAGGTCCCAGGGGCGCGTGCGCAGCAGCGCGAACTCGCGCCGTGCGCTGGCAGCGGAAAAGCCGCGCAGGCTCATCGCGGACTCAGTCGACCAGCACGCTCATGCCGGGACGCGCGCCGTCGATGGGCTTGAGCGGGCGCGCGCGGACCTCGAAGGTACGCACGTCGAAGCCCGCGCCGCCGCGCGTGGCGCGCCAGGTCGCGAAGTCGGGCAGCACGGCGCTGTAGTAGACCTTGAAGCGGGCGGTGCGCTTGCCTTCGGGCAGCGCGGGCAGGCGTGCGTCGAATTCGTTGCCGAGCGCGAAACGGGAGAGCCGGTCTTCGCGCACGTTGAGCACCACCCACTGGTCGCTCAGGTCGACCACGGTGACGACCGCCACACCTTGCGGCGACAGTTCGCCCACCTTGGCCAGCACCTTCGCCACCTCGCCGCCGACGGGGCTGCGAAGCTCGGTCTCGGCCTTGGCGGCTTCCGCCTCGGCCACCACGCCGGCCACCTGGCGGGCCTGTGCGCTGGCGGCGGCCTTGTCTTCGGGGCGGGCGCCGGTGCGCGCCATGTCGTACTGCGCCCTGGCCGCGATGGCGGCGTCGCGCGAGGCTTTCCAGTTGGCTTCGGCCTCGTCGCGCTTCTGGTCGGCCACCAGGCCTTCGCGCGCCAGCCCGTCGACGCGGCGGAACGAGGTCTGCGCCAGTTGCGCGGCCGTTTCGGCGCGCTGCCATTGCATGCGCGCCATTTCCACTTCCTGCGGGCGGGCGCCGTTCTGCGCCTTCTCTGCCACGGCCTGCGCGGCCTGTTCGGCGGCGGTCGCCTGCGCGAGCTTGGCGCGCACTTCGGGGCTGTCCATGCGCACCAGCACCGCGCCGGCCTGGATGCGGTCGCCTTCCTTCACCGCCACTTCGGCCACGCGTGCCGTCACCTTGCCGGCGACGTCGGTCTCGCGCGCTTCCATCTGGCCCTGGAACACCTCGGGCGCAGGCTGCGACGCGCGCCAGAAGCCCCAGACCAGCAGCGCGAGCACGAGCAGCGCGACCAGGATCGCGATCAGTTTTCGGGTCTTGGCACTCATCATCAATTCACCTTCACGTCTGCACGCGCGATGTAGTCGGAAAACTTCTCGGACAGGCCCGCGCTTTCGAGCAGTTGCGCGAGCGCCTGCACGTAGTCGTTGGCGGCTTGCGCGCGTTCGGTCAGCACCTTGGCCTGGTTGGTCTCGGCATCGATCAGGTCGAGCGTGGTGCTCGTGCCTTCGCGCAGGCCGGAGGTGCGCAGCTTGACGACCTCTTGCGCCAGCTCGACCGAGGCCTTCATTTCCAGATACTGGCGGCGCGCGTTTTCCAGCGCGCGCCAGTTGCGCTCGACCAGCAGCGCGATGTCGCTGCGCGCCTGGGCGCCGGTGCGTTCTGCCTGCTCCACCTGCTTGAGCGATGAGGCCGACAGCGCGTCGCGGTCGACCGAGTCGTACAGCGTCCAGCGCACGCCGACGCCGGCCACCCAGTCGGCGTTGCCGCTCTTGATTTCGCGCGTGCCGAAGGCGATGACCTGCGGGCGGCGCAGCGCTTCCTCGCCTTTGTGCAGTTGCTCGGCCTGCGACTTCTTTGCCGCGACCTTGCCCAGGCCCGGATGCCGCGTGAGCGCCGAATCGATGAAGTAGCCCAGCGGCTCGACAGGCGTGCTGATGAGGAACAGCGGCGTCTGCGGCACCACCGTGCCGTCGGCGCGCAGCGTGCGTGCAAGCGCCACGCCGGCCAGCGCGGCGTCGTTCTCCGCCTTGCGGGCGTTGCGCCGCGCTTCTTCATAGGCGGCGCTGGCCTGCAGCCGCTCCACGCGCGAGATCACGCCGGCCGCGAGCATCTTCTGCGCCGCCGAATCGTGCTGCGCGATGGTGCGCTCGGCCTGCGCGCGCAGCACGGCCGCGCGCTGCGCAAGCTGGGCGCCGAAGTAGCGCTGCACCAGCAGCGTGTCGACCTCGTGGCCGGCCTGCTCGGCATCGGCTTCGGCCTCCCGCGTTTGCGCCGACACGAAGCCGCGCACCGCATCGGTCGCGCCGCCCAGGTAGATCGGCCACACGGCGGAGATCGAAGCGTTGGCGCCGCTGTCGTGCCGGTTCAGCGTGTAGCTGTTGGGCAGCTGCGGAATCGGCACGCGCGAGACAAGGCTCTGGATCGACGACGGCAGCGCCGAGCCGATCTGCCCGAGCTTCTGGTTGAGCGGATCGAGGTCGAGGTTCAGGTTGGCGTTGTAGGCATAGGCCAGCCCCGAGACGGCGACCGTCGGGCCGCCCAGGCCCTTGAGGCCCTGGCTCTGCAGTTCCTTGGCGTCGACGGCCGCGCGGGCGGCGGCCAGCTTGTCGGAGCGGTCGACCATGCGCGCGCGGGCGGCGTCGAAGCTCAGGGCCAGGGCGCTGTCGCCGCGGGGCTGCGCCTGGGCTTGCGCGAACGCCGGGCCGCCCAGCATCAGCAGCGCCGGCAGCAGCAACAAGGAGGGATGAAGGGGGCGGGAGCTTGTCATCGGTCAGGCGGTCTTGTGCAGCAGGGCGTCGAGTTCCTGCTGCAGGATCACGGGGAACGCGGCTTGCACCGCGCCGGTGGCGAGCGGCCGCGCCTTCTCCAGCAGCTGGGCCGTGCGTTCGGCGTCGATGGCGTCGCCCGTCAGCAGGCTGTCGGCCAGGGTGCGCAGCCAGTGCCTTGCCACGGTGCGCAGGGTGCGCGCCATGGTTTCCTGCATGCCGATGACCTGCTCCAGCGGCAGGCCGAGGGCGGCGAGCTGCTCGGCCACCTGCCCGAGTGCGGGGCTGAGCATTTGCACCTGCCCGTCGGGCAACTCGCGCATGAGCCCGGCCTTGCTGGCGCGGGCGAGCAGGGCGGGCGTCATCTGGCCGTTCCACTTGGCAGCGAGGCTCTTGGCGGACACGACCACGGGCGTTTCCGAAGCGAACAGGCTGCCCGACATCGAGCGTGCGACCGAGACGAGGTCACCCCACACGGAAGCCGGTGCACGCCCGAAGATGCGGCGGATCGCCTCGATGCCGAAGCCTTGGTCGCGCAGCTCGCGGATCAGCGCGAGGCGCTGCGCATGGTCTTCGCCATAGAGCCCGAGACGGCCGCGCAGACGGGGCGGCGGCAACAGCCCGGCGGTGGTGTAGGCGCGGATGTTGCGAACCGTGACGCCGGTGCGCGTTGCCAGTGCCTCGATGGAAAGATCCTCGGCGGCAGGGGTGGCATCGGTAGCGGGCACGGCGGGCGTGTTCATCCGACAGATTGTATGTTACATCGGAAGTGTTGTATTCATCAGACCTGGATCGTGGGCTTGTAGTCGGCCAGCAGCACGTCTTTCCACCTGCCGAAGATGGCCATCAGCCCGACCGCCACCGCGCCCGACAGCAGCACCACGCCGCAGGCATGCACCCATCCGTTGTCGAAGGCGCCGAACATCACCGCCCGGAAGGCCTGCACCACCCAGCTGAACGGCAGCCAGCTGTGTACCGTGCGGAAGAAGCCGGCCGACAGTTCCACCGGCAGCACGCCGCCGCCGGCCGAAAGCTGCAGCGTGAGCAGCAGCACGGTCAGGATGCGGCCGAAGTCGCCGAACACATGCAGGATGGCGAACAGCACCACCAGGAACACCAGCGAGGCCAGCGCCATCGTGAGCGCCAGGGCCGCCACGTGCGGCGCCTGCACCTGCAGCACGCCCAGCAGCGTGGCCAGCACCAGCGCCGCCTGCAGCAGCACGATCAGCGCGGGCATGGTGATCTTGCCGAGCGTCTTGGCGAGCTTGGGGTAGTGCGTGTGGTCCGACAGCACGATGCGGATGTTGAACAGGTAGCCGGCCATCACCGCGCCGATCCACAGCGCGACCGACACCATGTTCGGCACGAAGGCGCTGCCGTTGTTGGCCACCGGCGCCACCACCTCCACCCTGGGCTCCACCGAGTCGGCCAGGCCCGAGGCGCTGCCCTGGATGCGGGTGATCGAAGCGGGAAGGGCGGCTTCGATGGTGCGCACGCCGGTCAGCAGCCTCTGTGCGCCCTGTGCGAGCTGCGTGCCGCCCTGCACGAACTCATCGAGCTTGCGGTCTTCGGGCAGCTTGCCGGCCATGGTGCGGATGCCGGCGGACAGCGCGCCCATGCCGTCGGTGAGCTTGCCGACGCCGCCTTCGAGCGCCGTGGCACCGGCGTCGAGCTTCTGGCTGCCGTCCTGTGCCTTGCTCATGGCGGCCTGTGCCTGCTCGAGCCCGCCGCGCAGCTTGTCCGCGCCACCCGCGAGTTCGCCGGCGCCCTTGGCGATGCGTTCGCCCACGAAGGGAATGTCGGCCGACTCCCGCTGCAGCCGGCGTGCGCCGTCGCCCAGTTGGCCGGCGCCGCCGTGGAGCTGGTCGAGGCCGTCGCCGATCTGCACCAGGCCCGAGCCGAGTTCGTGCTGGCCCGCCGTGAGCTGTTGCGCGCCGCTCTTGAGCGCGCGCAGGTCCGCGTCGGCCGGCAGCATCGACTGGATGAGGCGGATGCCGCCATTGACCTGCTTGAACCCGTTGCCTACCTCCCGCGCGGCGGTGCTGTATTGAGCGGTGCCAGCGGCGAGCGTCTGCGAGCCGTCTCGCAGGGTCAGCAATGCCTGCTTGAGCTGCTCCAGCCGCTGCTGAGAGCCGGCCGCCGCGTTGAGCACGAGCGTCCAGCGCTGCTCGTTGAGCATCTCGTTGACCTGGTGCCCCAGTTCGCCCGCGAAGCGGCGGGCGAGGCCGGCGGAGCTGTAGTTGTTGCCCTCGGAGGTGTAGACCACCAGCCGCCCCGCGCCGCGCTGCGCGCCGGGCACCGCATCGGCGCTGAAGTCCGGCGGAATCAGCAGGGCGAAGGCGAGCGTGCCGCGCCGCACTTCGGCGCGCGCCTCTTCTTCGTCGGTCATCACGCGAAAGCCGAAGGCGCGCTTGGCCAGCAGGGTGCTTGTGAGCTGCTCGCCGACGTTGACCGAATGCGCCATGTAGGTCACGCCCCGATCCTTGTTCACGATGGCGGCGGGCAGGTCGGCCGTGTGGCCGGCCGGGTCCCAGACGCTCGTCAGGTAGATCAGCGCATAGATCGCCGGCACCATGCCGACCGCGACGATGGCCAGCAGGATGCGCGGAAAGCGCCGCACGACCGCAAGCTCCGCACTGGCAATGGCCAGGGTGCCGGCGACGAGGGCGCGGAGGTAATTCATGGAGCTACGGAGTCTTCAGCGCCATGGACGGGGCGGCGTGCGGGAGGTTTCAGGCCGGCTTCTTCTGTGCCGGGTCGTAGAAGAACTGCTCTTCGGCGATGCGCTCGCCCACCCAGCGCTGCCAAGCGATTTCTTCCATGCGCATTTTTCCGCCGCCCTTGAAGCTGAACTCGAAGATCCAGTGAATGGCGACGTGGTCGCCATTCACCAGCACCGGCCGCACGCAGGTGGACACCACCGACTCGGTGCGCGCCAGCACGGCGCTTTCCTGCGCCACCAGCGTGCTGCGGCCCCGCCGCGGCTCGGCCTGGTTCTCGCGCATGGTCGCATCTTCGGTGTAGTAGTCCTCGATGGCCTTGGCATGCGCGCCGCCTTCTACAGCGGCAATGAACGATTCGAGTCGGGCGGGTGTGGGCATCTCAAGACTTTACTTTGACTTCCACGCGGCGGGCCTCCGAAGGCGGCCCGTCGGCCTGCGATTGCTCGGGCTTGGCGAGCTCGATCTTGTCTTCGGGCGCGCCGGCCGCCTTGAGCGCGTCGCTCACGGCCATGGCGCGCTGCTTGGCCAACTCGGCATTTTTCGCCGGGTCGCCGCTGGCGTCGTGGTAGCCGCTCACGAGCACGGTGCTGCCGCTCTGCACCGCCTTGATGACGTCGGCCAGGGCTTCCCTGGCGTTGGGCGCCACCTCGGCGCTGGCGGTCGCGAAGTAGAACTTGACGACGCCGTTCTCCACCTTCACCGCAGCGGTTTCCACGGCCGACACGGCGCCTGCAGCCACCACCGCGCCGGGCGTCGACGGCGCCATGGCTGCCGGGGCCGTCGCGGCGGGCGGCGTCTCGATCTTCGTCGGCACGGCGGCCGCCGCATCGCCGGCGTGGAACTTCACCACCAGCGGCACGATGAGCAGCGCCACGATGTTGATGATCTTGATCAGCGGGTTCACGGCCGGGCCGGCGGTGTCCTTGTAGGGGTCGCCCACGGTGTCGCCGGTGACGGCCGCCTTGTGCGCCTCGGAACCCTTGCCGCCGTGGTGCCCGTCCTCGATGTACTTCTTGGCGTTGTCCCATGCGCCGCCGCCCGTGCACATCGAGATGGCGACGAACAGGCCGGTGACGATGGTGCCCATGAGCAGCCCGCCCAGCGCCTTCGGCCCGAGCAGCAGGCCGACCACGATCGGCACCACCACCGGCAGCAGCGACGGGATCATCATTTCCTTGATGGCCGCGCCGGTCAGCATGCCCACCGCCTTGCCGTACTCGGGCTTGCCGGTGCCTTCCATGATGCCGGGGATGTCGCGGAACTGGCGACGCACTTCCTCGACCACCGCGCCGGCCGCGCGGCCGACGGCTTCCATGGCCATCGCGCCGAACAGGTAAGGGATCAGCCCGCCGATGAACAGGCCGACGATCACCATCGGGTCGCTCAGGTTGAAGCTGATGGCCTGCCCGAAGCTCTCCAGCTTGTGGGTGTAGTCGGCAAACAGCACCAGCGACGCGAGCCCGGCCGAGCCGATGGCGTAGCCCTTGGTCACGGCCTTGGTGGTGTTGCCCACGGCGTCGAGCGGGTCGGTCACGGCGCGCACGCTGTCGGGCAGTTCGCTCATCTCGGCGATGCCGCCGGCGTTGTCGGTGATGGGGCCGTAGGCGTCGAGCGCGACCACGATGCCGGCCATGCTCAGCATCGACGTGGCAGCCACCGCGATGCCGAACAGGCCCGCCAGCGAGTAGGACGCCAGGATCGCGATGCACACGAAGATCACCGGCCATGCGGTGGAGCGCATCGACACGCCCAGGCCCGCGATGATGTTGGTGCCGTGGCCGGTGGTCGAAGCCTGCGCGATGTGCTGCACGGGCTTGTACTGCGTGCCGGTGTAGTACTCGGTGATCCACACCAGCGCTGCCGTGAGCGCCAGTCCCACGAAGCAGGCGCCGAACAGCTTCAGCTGGCTGCCGCTCGGGGCGATGGCGTTGTCGGGAATCAGCCAGCTCGTGACGAACCAGAATGCGATCAGCGAGAGAACACCCGCCACCGCCAGGCCCTTGTAGAGCGCCGGCATCACGTTGGTCATGCCCGGCGAGGCCTTGACGAAGAAGCAGCCAATGATCGACGCGATGATCGACACCCCGCCCAGCGCCAGCGGATAGAGCACCGCGTTGGTCGGCGCGGCCGTGACCATCAGCGCGCCCAGCACCATGGTGGCGATCAGCGTCACCGCGTAGGTCTCGAACAGGTCGGCCGCCATGCCGGCGCAGTCGCCGACGTTGTCGCCCACGTTGTCGGCGATGACGGCCGGGTTGCGCGGGTCGTCCTCGGGAATGCCGGCCTCGACCTTGCCCACCAGGTCGGCGCCGACGTCGGCGCCCTTGGTGAAGATGCCGCCGCCCAGCCGCGCGAAGATCGAGATCAGCGATGAACCGAAGGCGAAGCCGATCAGCGGGTTGAGGATGGCCGAGAGGCTCTGGCCCGCAGCCGGCGTGCCGCTCGCCAGGAACCAGTAGAAGCCCGACACGCCCAGCAGGCCCAGCCCCACCACCAGCATGCCGGTGATGGCGCCGCCGCGGAACGCGACGTCGAGCGCCGGGCCGATGCCGTGCGTGGCCGCCTGCGCGGTGCGCACGTTGGCGCGCACCGACACGTTCATGCCGATGAAGCCGCAAGCGCCCGAAAGCACCGCGCCCACGATGAAGCCGACCGCGGTGGTCAGGTCGAGGAAGAGGGCGATCAACACGGCGAGCACCACGCCGACAACCGCGATGGTCGTGTACTGCTTGGCGAGGTAGGCGGAGGCGCCGGTCTGGATGGCCGCCGCGATTTCCTGCATGCGCGCGTTGCCGGGGTCCTTCGCGAGAATCCAACTTCGGGCCCAGAAGCCATATGCCACGGCCACGAGGCCGCAGACGACTGCCAGTATCAGGGGGGTGTTGCCGATCATGCCTTGCTTCTCCATTCGTTCGTTGCGACTAGTGGAGACGGGCAGCATGGGCCCTTGCGTGCAACGCGTACGGGGCCATGCTATCCGTCGCGTTGCTTCCTCGAAGCTCGCTGCACCGGGGTGCGGAGCCGATTGGCCAACGGTTGCAATTTACAGGCAAAAACAGATGCGCGTGCGACCGGCCGGTGACACGGAAAGTAAACTCCGGGTTTGTCCCCATCCGTCTCATACTTTTCAACTACTCGAAAAACGTCATGTCCTTCGACAAAGTTTCCCCCGGCAAAAACGTCCCCGATGCCTTCAACGTCGTGATCGAAATCCCGATGAACGCCGACCCGATCAAGTACGAAGTCGACAAGGAATCGGGCGCGATCTTCGTCGACCGCTTCATGACGACGGCCATGTACTACCCCGCCAACTACGGCTACGTGCCGCAGACCCTGTCGGGCGACGGCGACCCGGTCGACGTGCTGGTGATCGCGCCGTACCCGCTGCTGCCGGGCGTGGTCGTGCCGTGCCGCCCGCTGGGCATCCTGATGATGGAAGACGAAGCCGGCGTCGACGGCAAGGTGCTGGCCGTGCCCACCGACAAGGTGCTGCCGATCTACAGCCACTGGAAATCGGTCGACGACGTGAACCCGATGCGCCTGAAGGCCATCAGCCACTTCTTCGAGCACTACAAGGACCTGGAAGCCGGCAAGTGGGTCAAGGTGCTGGGGTGGGAAGGCATCGACTCCGCCAAGAAGGAAATCCTGGACGGCATCGCCAACTACAAGAAGTAAGTTCTGCTGCCGCAAGGCAGCTCTCCGGGGGCGCAATGCCCCCGGCTCGGCGGCTTCAGGCCCGGACCGCGTCCGAGGCCAGCCGCATCCACTCGCGATTGACCGACCGCGCGTGCGAGTTCCAGTGGCGCGCCGCCTGCTGGAGCTCTTCCCAGTGGCGTTGCGCGCCGCTGGCATCACCTTGCTGTGACAGCCACGCGATATAGCGGGCACGGGTCTCGACCGTGTTGTATTGGCTCAGGGCGCTTTCGAAGGCTTCGCGTGCCTCTTGCTGACGCCCGTTGGCGGCCAGTGCGCGGGCGTTGAGCAGGGCGACTTCGTCGCGCCGGTAATCGTCGCGCGTGGCGCGCAGGGCCTGTATCGCCTGCAGGGCTTCCTGCCCGGAGGCCGGACCGCCAGCGGCGAGCAGCGCGCTGGCAAGGCCGAACTGAAGCTCGGGGTCGGATGCCAGCGGGCCTTTGAGCGCATCGCGGTAGTGGCCCACGGCTTCGGCGGGCTGGCCCCGGTCCAGCGAAGCCTTGGCCAGGCGCAGCTTGTTCTGGGCGGTGGGCGCGAGGTCGTAGGCATCGGCAGCGGCGCGGTATTCGCGTTCGGGATCGATGAACCCGATGGCCGCGCTGGCCACCTTGCCGGCGGTGCGCTGCATGCGCGAGGCCGGCAGGTACTCGACCACGAAGTAGACGAGGCTGCCGAGCAGCGGAAAGCTGAACAGGATGATCAGCCAGTACATCTGCTTGCCGTGGCGCATGGCATGCACGGCAAAGAACAGCGCGACAAGAACGTGCAGCCCCAGTCCGACGAATGGCATGGTGCGTTTCCCTTGGTGTTGTTGTGGATTCGGGCGTTTTTATAGCAGGCCGACATGGCACGAAAACCAGTCCGCGGTCAGGCGGCCTTGAAGGGACTGCGCTCGCCCAGGTGGTCCATGTAGTTCTCGATGCCCGCGCCCTCGCGTTCAAGGAAACGCTCGACCGCGTCCGCAAACGACGGATGCGCCAGCCAGTGGGCGCTGGTGGTCTTGACCGGCATCAGCGCGCGGGCCATCTTGTGCTCGCCCTGTGCGCCGCCCTCGAAGCGTTTGGCGCCATGCTCGATGCACCAGGCCAGCGGCTGGTAGTAGCAGGCCTCGAAGTGCAGGCAGTCGACGCGCTCCAGCGCCCCCCAGTAGCGGCCATAGGCGACCAGCGGCTCGTCGGGCTGGGTCGAGAGGGCGATCAGGCTCGAGGCCATGGGCTTGCCGTTGCGCTCGGCGATGAACAGCAGCCACGCTTCGGGCATCGTGCCGGCCATGCGCCGGAAGAAATCGCGCGTGAGGTAGGGCGGGTTGCCGTGCTCGCGGTAGGTGCGCTCGTAGCAGCGGTAGAAAAAGTCCCAGTCGGCCTTCGAGATGTCTGCGCCGCGCGACCAGCGAAAGCTCACGCCCGCGTCGGCCACCTTGCGGCGCTCCTGGCGGATCTTCTTGCGCTTGTCGTGGGAGAGGCTGGAAAGGAAGCTGTCGAAGTCGGCGTACTGCGCGTTGGTCCAGTGGAACTGCACCGTGTTGCGCAGCATCAAGCCGCTCTCGGTGCATGCGGCAATGTCTTCGTCTGCGCCGAACAGCAGGTGCAGCGAGGACAGCGCTTCCTGCTTGCACAGGGCCACCAGGCCCTGCACCAGCAAGGTGCGGCTTTGCGCGTCCCGGGCCAGCAGGCGGGTGCCGGGTACGGGCGTGAAGGGCACCGCGACCACGGCCTTCGGGTAGTACGCCAGCCCGTGCTGCTCGTAGGCGTTGGCCCAGGCCCAGTCGAACACGTATTCGCCGTACGAATGGTCCTTGATGTAGAGCGGGCACGCTGCATGCAACTGCTCGCCGTGCCACAGCGTGACGAACTGCGGCATCCAGCCGCTCGCGGGCGTGGCGCTGCCGCTTTCATGCAGCGCCGAGAGGTATTCGTGGCGCATGAAAGGCGAAGGCTCGGCCTGCGTGGCGAGCAATGCGTTCCATGCCTGCGGGCTCACGTCCGACGGCGACGACAGAACCCGAATGACATAATCGTTCAAGCCTTTTTCTTCCTTCTGCAATGACGCTCAAGCTCGCCATCGCGCAACTCAATTTTGTGGTGGGCGACCTCGCCGGCAACGCGAAGAAGATCGTCGATGCCGCACGCGAGGCCTATTCGCAAGGCGCGCGCCTGCTGCTGACACCGGAACTTTCCATTGCCGGTTATGCGGCAGAAGACCTGTTCCTGCGGCCCGCCTTCACTCTAGCTTGCGATGATGCCGTGAAAGGCATTGCTGCCGCTCTGGCCGACCTCAAAGACATGGTCGTGGTGGTGGGGCATCCGACCGGCGGCAGCCTGCGCAGCCGCTCGGTGGCGGTACAGCTTCGGCACAACGCGGCCAGCGTCATCAAGGAAGGCCGCGTCCTCGAGACATACGCCAAGCGCGAACTGCCCAACTACCAGGTGTTCGACGAGCGCCGCTACTTCACGCCGGGGCAAGATACCTGCGTGTTCGAGGCGGGCGGCGTCTCGGTCGGCCTGCTGATCTGCGAGGACGCCTGGTTCGACCAGCCGGCAGAACTCGCCCGCGAAAGCGGAGCCGAGGTGCTTGCCGTGATCAACGCCTCGCCGTACCACGTAGGCAAGGAAGGCGAGCGCGTGGCACGCATGGCCGACCGGGCGCGTGCCGTCGGGCTGCCGCTGGTGTATGCGCACCTGGTGGGCGGGCAGGACGAAGTGGTGTTCGACGGCGCCTCTTTCGCTCTGCAGGCCGACGGTACCGCCGCGATGCAGGCCGAGAGCTTTCGCGAAAAGCTGGTGTTCGCCCAGCTCGAACGTACGCCGCAGGGTGGCGTGGGCTTCGTTGCCGAGGCGGGAGCCATTGCCGCGCCGCGCGACGCCGAGGCGCAACTCTGGGACGCGCTGGTGCTTGGCGTGCGCGACTACGTCGGCAAGAACGGGTTTCCGGGTGCCATCCTGGGGCTTTCGGGCGGCATCGACTCCGCCCTGGTGCTCGCCATCGCGGTCGACGCATTGGGCAAGGACAAGGTGCGCGCGGTCATGATGCCTTCGCCTTACACCGCCGACATCAGCTGGATCGACGCGCGCGACATGGCAGGCCGGCTGGGCGTGCGCTACGACGAAATCTCGATCAGGCACACCTTCGAGTCCTTCAAGGACGCGCTGGCCGAAGAGTTCAGGGGCATGCCCGAGGACACGGCCGAAGAGAACATCCAGGCCCGCATCCGCGGCACGCTGCTGATGGGGCTGTCGAACAAGTTCGGCTCCATCGTGCTGACCACCGGGAACAAGAGCGAAATGGCCACCGGCTATTGCACGCTCTATGGCGACATGGCGGGCGGTTTCGCGGTCATCAAGGACCTGCTGAAGACCACGGTGTTCGCGCTGGCGCGCTGGCGCAATGCCCACGACCCCTACGGCACCGGCGCCGAGCCCATTCCCGAGCGGATCATCACGCGCCCGCCCAGCGCCGAACTGCGGCCCGACCAGACCGATCAGGACAGCCTCCCGCCCTACGACATCCTCGACGGCATCCTGGCACGCTACATGCAGGACGACGAAGGCATCGACGAGATCATCGCCGCCGGCTACGAGCGCGCGGTGGTCGAGCGGGTTGCGCGGCTCATCAGGATCAACGAATACAAGCGGCGCCAGGCGCCCGTAGGCATTCGGGTCACCCATCGAAGCTTCGGCAAGGATTGGCGTTACCCTATCACCAGCAAATTCAACGAAACCGCCGGAGCAAGAAAACCATGAAGCAGATCACCGCCATCGTCAAACCCTTCAAGCTCGAGGACGTGCGCGAGGCCTTGGCCGAAGTGGGCGTTACCGGCCTGACAGTCACCGAGGTCAAGGGCTTCGGCCGCCAGAAGGGGCACACCGAGCTGTACCGCGGCGCCGAGTACGTGGTCGACTTCCTGCCCAAGATGAAGGTCGAGGTGGTCGTCAACGAGGCCGACGTGGAGCGCTGCATCGAGGCCATCGTCAATTCCGCGCGCACCGGGAAGATCGGCGACGGCAAGATCTTCGTGACCGAGGTCGAACGCATCGTGCGCATCCGTACGGGCGAAGAGAACGAAAACGCGGTCTGAAGCAAAAAAAGCCTCCGGTAACGGAGGCTTTTTCAGGGTGGGCTGGCGTCAGAGGTTTTCCGACAGCCTGTCTTCCCGCGGATGGAGCGGCACTTCGGCGCGCAACGCGGCCAGAAGCTCGGTCACCTCGGTGCCTGTGCGGATCAGTTCCATCTGCCACTCGCCCATGAAGCCTTCGCGCACGCTGTGGGCCAGGAAGTCCAGCAGGCCGTCGTAGTAGCCGGCTGTGTTGAGGATGCCGGTCGGCTTGTCGTGATAGCCGAGTTGGCGCCAGGTCCAGATCTCGAAGAGTTCCTCGAAGGTGCCGATGCCGCCCGGGAGGGCGACGAAGGCGTCGGCGCGCTCGCCCATCATGGCCTTGCGTTCGTGCATGGTGTCGACCACATGGAGTTCGTCGCACAGCGAATTGGCCAGTTCCTTGTCGACCAGCGCCTTGGGAATGACGCCGACCACGCGGCCGCCGGCGAGGCGGGTGGCCTCGGCCACCGTGCCCATCAGGCCCGTGCGGCCACCGCCGTAGACCAATTGGCCGCCGTGCTTGCCGATCCACTGGCCGACCGCCTGCGCGGCCTCGGAAAACTCGGGGCGCTCGCCGGGGCGCGAGCCGCAATACACACAGATCGAAAATTCAGGATTCATCCTGCCATCATGCCGCAGCCGGCATGCCTTCTCATGACAGGAAGCGTTGCCACAGCGCGGCGGCCCAGATGCCGCCGCAGAGCACGAGCGACAGCAGCACGGCCGCGCTGCCCATGTCCTTGGCGCGCTTGGACAGGTCGTGCCATTCGGGGCCGATGCGGTCGATGGCGGCCTCGACCGCGGTGTTGAGCAGTTCCACGATCATCACCAGGAGCGCGCTGCCCGCGAGCAGGGCCACTTCGACCCAGCTGCGGCCGAGCCAGAAAGCCGCCGGGATCATCACGATCGACAGGATGGCTTCCTGGCGGAAGGCGGGCTCGCTCCAGCCGGCGCGCAGGCCGTGCAGCGAGATGAGCGTGGCGTGCCAGACGCGCTCGAAGCCCTTGCGGGCCTTTTGCGGATTGACGGCGGGATCGGGAAGATTGGGCAAGGCACTCATCGGCGGCTCATCGGCTTGGAGGTGATGAGCCGCGTACCGGCCCAGGCGTCGTGCCAGAACTGGCGGTCGGGGTGAAAACGTGCGAGCAGGGCCCAGATGGCGACCCAGCCGAAGATCAGGAGGGTCGATTCGCCGCCCGAGAGCTTGAAAGGGGCAAGGGCGGCCAGCGGTGGCAGGAACCAGATCCAGCTCAGCAGGTAACGTGCAAGCGCCCGGCGCTGGCTGATGGGCCGGCCTTGCAAGTCGACGATGCGGATGTTCCAGGTTTTCATGGCGAGGGTCTGGCCCTTGGTCCAGAACCAGACGAAGTACACGCCAAAAACGACGAAGAGGAAAGCCTGGAAAAGATGGCGCCGCGAATCCATGGCGTCGCGCATCTGTCCCAGCGTGCTGAAGAGCCAGCCCGAGACGAACACGACCGCGAACAGCAGCATGCCTTCATAGAGCCAGCAGGCCATCCGGCGCCACAGGCCGGGCACTGTAGAGACGGGAGCGCTGCTTGCTGGTGGGACGGGCGAGGCCGGGTGATCGGATCCCGAGACTTCGGGAGTACTGGAAACCATCGAGGCCCTTATGGTCAGGGAGAAGTGGCAGCCGGTTCAGCCGTGGCCGACGAAGGGGGCGGCACCTGTGCTTCCGCAGGAACTGGCGGCGCCGAGACGCCGGAGGGCTGCGGCGCCGCGGGGGTCACCACGACAGCCGGAGCTGTCGAAGGCGAGCGTTCCGGCGGGGTGGCGACCATGAGTGTGGCGGGCGGCGCCGGAGGAGCGGGCGGCGGCGTCAGCAGGATCCTCGGCGTGTGCTGCACGCCGGGCGTGACCGCAGGCACGGGCACGAGCTTCTGCGAGGAAACAGGACGCACCGGGATGGCGGCACCGCGCGGCTTGGGAGGAGCGCGCTCGGCCAGCTTTCGCTTTTCTTCCTCGCTCAGGGCCTGGTACTGCTCCCATTTGGCCTTGCGCTCGTCAGCCGGAATGCGCTTGACCTCCGCAAAGTTCAGGCGTGCCTGGGTGCGCTGCTGGTTGCTCAGTGCGGCCCACTCGATCATGCGGCTGTGAAGCGTCTTCCTGTCCTCTGCCGACATTTCCGAGTAATTGCGCGACAGCGCCAGCCATTTGCGCTTTTGCCCGATGTTCAGGGTGTTCCAGTGGGGGCCGAGCGGCGCGAGGGCCTGCTGCTGCCCCGAGGTGAGTTCGCTCCAGAGCGGCTTGGTCGTCGACACGGCCTTGGGGCTGCTGACGCCTGCGGTGGCCGCAGCGGTCTCTGCACGGGGCTGTGCGCCGGCAGTCGTCAGCCCAAGGGCGGCAACCGCAAGCGCACTCGCCCAAACGACTGCGCCCGCCTGAAGCGGGCGCAGCGGGCGGGAGGAGTTCGCGCTGGGAGAGGGGCGGCGTCGCATTCGGTCAGTGAAAAGTTCAGTCGGAGGCGCTGTCGGCCTTCAGGAATTGAGCAAAACCGGGGTCGGTATAGGCAGCAGGCGGCAGGTCGCCGGTGAGCAGTGCCGAATCGACTTCGGCGAGTTCGCTGGCGCGGTCGTCGTCCTGCATCACGCTGATGGTGATGAGGCCGGCCACGAGCGCAATGAGCGGCACCACCGAGCCGATGCGGGTCCACCAGCTGCCACCCAGTATTGCCGTGTGGCCCGACTGCACCACCACGGGGGCCGCCCGCAGTTGCGGGGGCAGCTTGCGCGCGGCCACGGCCTGCGCACGAGCCACGCGGAGCCGTTCGCCGATGTCGTGCGGCAGCTCCTTGTTGCCGGCCGAGAGGCGGGCAGCGAGGCGCCGTCCGAACTCGTCTTCGGCGGTGAATGAGGAGGGTGAAACCTTAGTATTCATAGCGATATTCCCTTGGCCTTGAGCGCTTTGCTCAGAGCGTGAACGGCTCGCGAGCAGTGGGTTTTGACGCTGCCTTCGGAACAGCCCATCGCTGCGGCCGTCTCCGCGACGTCCATTTCCTCCCAGTAACGCATCAGGAAAGCCTCGCGTTGACGGCCCGGCAATGCTGCGATCTGTTCCTCGATCTCGTGGAAGACCTGGGCGCGGCGGGTGGTGTCTTCGGCGCTCTCCGATTCCCTAGAGTCGGTCGGCGAGACGAAGTTCTCCAGCAGGTCGAAATCGCCGTCGTCGTCGACCGAGTCGAAGTCGCTGAGGTTCGAGAACAGGGCGCGGCGGGTCTTCTGGCGGCGGAACCAATCGAGGGTGCAGTTCGACAGGATGCGCTGGAACAGCATCGGCAGTTCGTCAGCCGGCTTGTCGCCATAGTGCTGCGCCAGCTTCATCATGCTGTCCTGCACGATATCGAGCGCCGCTTCTTCATCCCGCACGTGGTAGACCGAGCGCTTGAAAGCGCGTCGTTCGACGCTTTTCAGGAAGTCGGAGAGTTCTAGTTCAGTGGCCAAGCGAGAGGGGGCGCAGGTCGCGCCGCGTGGGAAGAGGGGTCTAGCGATCGCGTATGTTTACCGCCGCGGATTATGCCTTTGTCGCTTTACGCAAGAGCTGAAGCGAATCTGAACGCCCGGAAATGTCATAATCCGCGCTGCAAGTCAAAAGGCAAACGGGTCACGGTCCGGCGGAACATCAGTCCGCTCATGGCTTTGGCCTCAAGTCCTGGCGCGGCCTCACAAGGGTTGGCAAGGGGCACCCAAGGTATTTCGTTCCCGAAATAAACAAAGGTTGATCATGGAAATCTCCAAGGCGGAAATCCTCTCCGCTGCCGCTGCGTCGTCGAACGCCGGCAACGCCACGCAAGAACTCATGGGCGCTGAAGTGCTGGTCAAGGCACTGCAGGCCGAAGGCGTGCAATACGTCTGGGGTTACCCCGGCGGCGCCGTTCTCTACATCTACGACGCGTTCTACAAGCAGGACACCATCCAGCACGTGCTGGTGCGTCACGAGCAGGCAGCCGTGCACGCGGCCGACGGCTATGCGCGCGCGACCGGCGAAGTCGGCGTGGCGCTGGTCACTTCCGGCCCGGGCCTGACCAACGCGGTCACCGGTATCGCCACGGCGTACATGGACTCGATCCCGATGGTGATCATTTCGGGCCAGGTGCCGACCGCGGCCATCGGCCTCGACGCCTTCCAGGAATGCGACACGGTCGGCATCACCCGCCCCATCGTCAAGCACAACTTCCTCGTCAAGGATCCCAAGGATCTGGCCATGACGATGAAGAAGGCCTTCCACATCGCGCGCAGCGGCCGTCCGGGCCCGGTGGTGGTGGACGTGCCGAAGGACGTTTCCTTCAAGAAGGTTCCCTACGCAGGTTATCCCGACAAGGTCGAGATGCGTTCGTACAACCCGGTGCGCAAGGGCCACGGCGGACAGATCCGCAAGGCGCTGCAACTGTTGCTGGCCGCCAAGCGCCCATACATCTACACGGGCGGCGGCGTGCTGCTGGGCAACGCCACCAACGAGCTGCGCACCCTGGTCGACATGCTCGGCTACCCGGTCACGAACACGCTGATGGGCCTGGGCGCCTATCCGGCGAGCGACCGCAAGTTCCTCGGCATGCTGGGCATGCACGGCACCATCGAAGCCAACAACGCGATGCAGAACTGCGACGTGCTGCTGGCGGTGGGTGCGCGTTTCGACGACCGCGTCATCGGCAATCCCAAGCACTTCGCGCAGAACGAACGCAAGATCATCCACGTCGACATCGACCCGTCGAGCATCTCCAAGCGCGTGAAGGTCGACATCCCGATCGTCGGCGACGTGAAGGACGTGCTCACCGAACTGATCTCGATGATCCGCGAGAGCACCGCCAAGCCCGACGCCGGTGCGCTGGCCGGCTGGTGGAAGACCATCGAGGCCTGGCGCTCGCGCGACTGCCTCAAGTACGACCGCGGCAACAAGGACGTGATCAAGCCGCAGTACGTGGTCGAGACCCTCTGGAACATGACCAAGGACGCCGACGCGTACATCACGTCGGACGTGGGCCAGCACCAGATGTGGGCCGCCCAGTACTACCGCTTCGACGAGCCGCGCCGCTGGATCAACTCCGGCGGCCTGGGCACCATGGGCGTGGGCATTCCCTATGCCATGGGCATCAAGCTCGCCAAGCCCGATTCGGAAGTGTTCACCATCACCGGCGAAGGCTCGGTGCAGATGTGCATCCAGGAACTATCCACCTGCCTGCAATACAACACGCCGATCAAGATCTGCTCGCTCAACAACCGCTACCTGGGCATGGTGCGGCAGTGGCAGGAGATCGAATACTCCGGCCGCTACAGCCACAGCTACATGGATGCACTGCCCAACTTCGTGAAGCTCGCCGAGGCCTACGGCCACGTCGGCATGCTGATCGAGCGTCCACAAGACGTGGAGCCCGCGCTGCGCGAAGCACGCAAGCTCAAGGACCGCACGGTGTTCATGGACTTCCGCACCGATCCCACTGAAAACGTGTTCCCGATGGTGAAGGCCGGAATGGGCATCACCGAAATGCTGCTGGGTTCCGAAGATCTCTGATCCGCGGAACATTCGCTCAACTCCTTACTGACGAATCTATTGCCCGCCGAGCCCGCGCATTACCGTGCACGGGGGAGGGCGGCGAAAAGAGGAGTCACGCAAACATGAAACACATCATTGCAGTGCTGTTGGAAAACGAGCCGGGTGCTCTTTCCCGCGTGGTGGGCCTGTTCTCGGCCCGTGGCTACAACATCGAATCGCTGACAGTCGCGCCGACCGAGGACTCGAGCCTCTCGCGCATGACCATCGTCACGACCGGCTCCGACGACGTGATCGAGCAGATCACCAAGCACCTGAACCGCCTGATCGAAGTGGTGAAGGTCGTCGACCTGACCGAGGGCGCCTACACCGAGCGCGAGCTCATGATGGTGAAGGTGCGCGCGGTCGGCAAGGAGCGCGAGGAAATGATGCGCATGGCGGAAATCTTCCGCGGCCGCATCATCGACGTGACCGACAAGAGCTACACCATCGAACTCACCGGCGACCACGGCAAGAACGACGCTTTCCTCGAAGCGATCGAGCGTAGCGCTATCCTCGAAACTGTCCGCACCGGTGCCAGCGGCATCGGGCGCGGTGAGCGCATCCTGCGCGTGTAGGGGGTGCAGATCCCCTCAGTTTCATCGTTTCATCGACACATGAGGAGAACGTGATGCAAGACTTGCTGGGATTCGACAAGATGGTGACGCCCATCATCATCCGGATACTGTATTTCCTTGGATTGCTGGCTGTGCTCGCAATGACCGCCACGGCGCTGTTCCAGGGACGAATCCTGGTCGCCATCGGGGTCCTGGTTTTCGGCGCGATCATCGTTCGCGTCTACAGCGAATTGCTGATCCTGCTGTTCCGCATTCACGACAACCTCGTGTCCATCAATCAGCAAATGAAGGCCCGGAATACTTCCGGCCCACTGTGAGTGAATGCGTCCCCGCTGTTGGGGATGCTCGAGATTAAATAGGAAAGACGCATATGAAGGTTTATTACGACAAGGACGCGGACCTCAGCCTCATCAAGGGCAAGACGGTCGCCATCATCGGTTACGGCTCGCAAGGCCATGCGCACGCGCAGAACCTGAACGACAGCGGCGTCAAGGTCGTGGTCGGCCTGCGCAAGGGCGGCGCCTCGTGGCCCAAGGTCGAAAAGGCCGGCCTGAAGGTCGCTGAAGTCGCCGACGCCGTGAAGGCCGCCGACGTCGTCATGATCCTGCTGCCCGACGAGCAGATCGCGAACGTCTACAAGAACGACGTGGCTCCGAACATCAAGGAAGGCGCTTCGCTGGTCTTCGCGCACGGCTTCAACGTGCACTATGGCTTCGTGCAGCCGCGCGCCGACCTCGACGTGTGGATGGTCGCTCCCAAGGCCCCGGGCCATACCGTGCGCAGCACGTACACCCAAGGCGGCGGCGTGCCCCACCTCGTGGCCGTGCACCAGGACAAGACCGGCAAGGCACGTGACCTCGCGCTGAGCTACGCCACCGCCAACGGCGGCGGCAAGGCCGGCATCATCGAGACCAACTTCCGCGAAGAAACCGAGACCGACCTGTTCGGCGAACAAGCGGTTCTGTGCGGCGGTACGGTCGAGCTGATCAAGGCCGGTTTCGAAACGCTGGTGGAAGCCGGCTACGCGCCCGAAATGGCGTACTTCGAATGCCTGCACGAGCTGAAGCTGATCGTCGACCTGATCTATGAAGGCGGCATCGCCAACATGAACTACTCGATCTCGAACAACGCCGAATACGGCGAGTACGTCACCGGCCCGCGCGTCGTGACCGAAGAGACCAAGAAGGTCATGAAGCAAGTGCTGAAGGACATCCAGACCGGCGAGTACGCCAAGAGCTTCGTGCTGGAAAACGCCGCCGGCGCTCCCACGCTGATCAGCCGCCGCCGCCTGAACGCAGAGCACCAGATCGAAGTCGTCGGCGAAAAGCTGCGCGCGATGATGCCCTGGATCAAGAAGAACAAGCTGGTCGACCAGACCCGCAACTGATCTTCCGGCTGAAGGGCGCTTCGGCGCCTTTTCCCGAGGGCCACCCGTCGCGGTGGCCCTTCTGTTTGAAGGGGGTCGAAGAGGTCCCCTGAACTACACTGCGAGCCATGCGATTCACAGATCAAGATGCTATCGATTGGATAGCTGTACGTGGCGTGCCCATGAGGGACGGAGGCAATTTCAATGCATGACGATACGGTTCCCGACGACGTGCAACCGCGCAAACGCCGCAAGGGCATCTACATCCTGCCGAACCTGTTCACGCTGGCGGCGCTGTTCGGCGGGTTCTATTCGGTGGTGATGGCCATGAACGCGCGCTTCGACCTCGCGGCGCTGGGCGTGTTCGCCGCGATGGTGCTCGACAGCCTCGACGGCCGCGTGGCCCGCATGACCAACACGCAGAGCGCGTTCGGCGAGCAGATGGATTCGCTGTCCGACATGGTGTCGTTCGGTGCCGCGCCCGCGCTCATCGCTTACGAATGGTCGCTCAAGGGCCTGGGGCGCTGGGGCTGGATCGCCGCGTTCGTGTATTGCGCCTGCGCGGCCTTGCGGCTGGCGCGCTTCAACGTGAACACCGGTGTGGTCGACAAGCGTTGGTTTCAGGGACTTCCGTCGCCGGCGGCCGCGGCACTGGTGGCCGGCTTCATCTGGCTGGTGAACGAATGGGGCAAGCGCGGCGGCGACGTGCTGTACCTTTCGTGGACTCAGATCACCTGGGTCACGTTCGCATTCACGCTGTATGCGGGTCTCACGATGGTCACGAACGCGCCGTTCTACAGCTTCAAGGACATCCAGATGAAGAAGAGCGTGCCCTTCGTGGTGATCGTGCTCATCGCGCTGGGCATTGCGGTCATCAACATCAACCCGCCGACGGTGCTCTTCGGCCTGTTCGTCGCCTACGGCCTGAGCGGCTATGTCGTGTATGCCTGGCGCAAGGCCAAGGGCCAGCCGGCAAGCGTGATCAGTACCTCCACCGAAGAGCCCGACGAGCGCGGACTGCATAACTGAGGCCAGGGCAGGCCTTTCCAGGCCTGCTCATGCTGTGCTACATTCGCAACCCTCATGACCAAGATTTCGCTGCTGGCCCTACTAACCCTCCCTCACGGGCGGAGACGGTAGCGCACGCGCAAATCCCTCACCACGGCCCGTTAGCACCAGCAACGGGCCGTTTGTTTTTTGGGGTTGCTGGTCGATTACCAACCATCACAGAGAAATCGACATGCTCAAGCAACCTCAAAGCAAATACCGCGCATTCGCCCCGATCGGCCTCAAGGACCGTACCTGGCCCGATGCCGTGCTGACCAAGGCGCCCATCTGGCTGTCGACCGACCTGCGTGATGGCAACCAGGCGCTGGTCGAGCCGATGGACATCGCGCGCAAGATGCGCATGTTCGAAACCCTCGTGGCCATCGGCTTCAAGGAAATCGAAGTCGGTTTTCCCTCGGCATCGCAGATCGAATTCGACTTCGTGCGCAAGCTCATCGAGGAAGACCGCATTCCCGAAGACGTGACCATCCAGGTGCTGACGCAGGCACGCGACCACCTCATTGCACGCACCTTCGAGTCGCTGCAAGGCGCGCCGCGCGCCATCGTGCATCTCTACAACGCCGTGGCACCGGTGATGCGCCGCGTGGTCCTCGGCATGAACGAAGACCAGATCGTCGAGCTCGCGACCACGCACGCGCGCATGTTCAACGAGTTCGCAGCGAAGCAGCCAAACACCCGGTGGACCTTCCAGTATTCGCCCGAAATGTTCTCGGGCACCGACGTGGCGTTTTCCAAGCGCGTGGTCGATGCGGTAACGGAAGTGTGGGCACCGACGCCGCAGCGCAAGTGCATCGTCAACCTGCCGACGACGGTCGAGCATTCCACGCCGAACATCTTCGCGGACATGATCGAGTGGATGCACCGCAACCTCGCGCGGCGCGATTCCATCGTGCTTTGCGTGCATCCGCACAATGACCGCGGCACCGGCACCGCGGCCGGCGAGCTGGCCCTCATGGCCGGCGCCGAGCGAATCGAAGGCTGTCTCTTCGGCAACGGCGAGCGCACCGGCAACCTCGACCTCGTGAACGTCGCGCTCAACCTGTACACCCAGGGCGTTTCGCCGGAACTCGATTTCTCGAACATCGACGAGATCCGCGCCACGGTGGAGCACTGCAACCAGATTTCCGTGCATCCGCGCCACCCTTACGTGGGCGACCTCGTCTACACCTCGTTCTCCGGCTCGCACCAGGACGCGATCAAGAAGGCTTTCGCGGCGCGCAAGGAAGGCGACATCTGGGACATGCCTTACCTCCCCATCGATCCGAAGGACGTGGGCCGCAGCTACGAAGCCGTGATCCGCGTGAACAGCCAGTCCGGCAAGGGTGGCATGGCCTATCTGCTCGAGAGCGAGTACGGCATTGAAATGCCGCGCCGCCTGCAGATGGAATTCATGCAGGTCGTGCAGCGCGTGATGGACGTGGCCGGCAAGGAACTCACTGCAGCCGACCTCTGGGACCTGTTCGTGCGCGAATACGGCATCGAGACGGCGCAATCGCTCCAGCACCGTGTGATCGAGGAAGAAGGCGAGGGCGCCAGCGCTTCCGTGGTCCTGCGCGGCGATCTGCCGTGGAATGGCGAAACGCATGCCATCGAAGGCCGTGGCAACGGACCCATCGACGCCTTCACCCAGGCGCTGAGCAAGGCCACGGGGCACACGGTGCGCGTGATGGACTACCACCAGCACGCGATCGGCGCCGGAGCCGATGCGAAGTCCGTGGCCTACCTGGAACTGCGCGTGGATGAAAGCCAGACGCTGTTCGGCGTGGGCATCGACGCCAACGTGATCTCGGCGTCGCTGAAAGCGATTGTTTCGGGTGTCCAGCGTTCGCGGGCCCGGGGCGCGCACAGCGCACAATCGGTGGTTGAAATCGCCTGACGTCGCCGCGCGGATCCGCGCAGTGCTCGGCAGGTGGCAGCGAACCAAGGAGAACCACGATGACCGAGCAACTCATAATTTTCGACACCACCTTGCGCGACGGCGAGCAATCGCCGGGCGCCTCGATGACGCGCGACGAGAAGATGCGCATTGCCAAGCTGCTGGAGCGGCTGAAGGTCGACGTCATCGAGGCCGGCTTTCCGGCCAGTTCGAACGGCGATTTCGAGGCCGTCAAGGCGATTGCCAACACGATCAAGGACTCGACGGTGTGCGGCCTGTCGCGCGCCAATGACCGCGACATCGCACGCGCCGCCGAGGCCCTCAAGGGCGCGGCCCGCGGGCGCATCCACACCTTCATCGCGACCTCGCCGCTTCACATGGAAAAGAAGCTGCGCATGACTCCCGACGAGGTGCACGAACAGGCCCGACTGGCGGTGCGCTTCGCGCGCAACCAGATCGGCGACGTCGAATTCAGCCCCGAAGACGGTTACCGCAGCGATCCGGACTTTCTCTGCCGCGTGCTGGAGACCGTCATTGCCGAAGGCGCCACCACCATCAACGTGCCCGACACCGTCGGCTACGCCATTCCAGAGCTCTACGGCAACTTCATCAAGATGCTGCGCGAGCGCATTCCCAACAGCGACAAGGCCATCTGGTCGGTGCATTGCCACAACGACCTGGGCATGGCCGTGGCCAACTCGCTGGCCGGCGTGAAGATCGGCGGCGCGCGCCAGGTGGAATGCACCATCAACGGGCTGGGCGAGCGCGCGGGCAACTGCTCGCTCGAGGAAGTGGTCATGGCGGTCAAGACCCGCAAGGACTATTTCGGGCTCGACCTGCGCATCGACACCCAGCACATCGTGGCCGCGAGCCGCATGGTGAGCCAGACCACCGGCTTCGTGGTGCAGCCGAACAAGGCGGTGGTGGGCGCCAATGCCTTCGCGCATGCCTCGGGCATTCACCAGGACGGCGTGCTCAAGGCCCGCGACACCTACGAAATCATGCGCGCCGAAGACGTGGGCTGGACGGCCAACAAGATCGTGCTGGGCAAGCTCAGCGGCCGCAATGCCTTCAAGCAGCGCCTGCAGGAACTGGGCGTGGCCATGGAGAGCGAAGGCGAGATCAACGCCGCTTTCCTGCGCTTCAAGGAACTGGCCGATCGCAAATCCGAAATTTTCGACGAAGACATCCTCGCGCTCGTCAGCGCGGAGGAGGTGTCGAACGTTGGTGAGCGGTTTGCGTTCGTTTCTCTCTCCCAGCACAGCGAAACCGGAGAGCGCCCCCAGGCCAAGGTCGTCTTCACCGTCCAAGGCAAGGAAGTTACTGGCGAATCCGACGGCAATGGCCCGGTTGATGCTTCTCTGAAGGCGATCGAGTCGCACGTCAAGAGTGGCGCAGAGATGGTTCTTTACTCTGTAAACGCCATCAGCGGCTCGACGGAAAGCCAAGGAGAAGTTACAGTCCGGTTACAAAACGCAGGGCGGGTGGTCAATGGTGTGGGGGCAGACCCCGACATCGTGGTCGCTTCGGCAAAGGCTTATTTGAGTGCGCTCAACAAGTTACAGAGCCAAGCTGAGAGAGTTGCGGCACAAGGTTAGGTGTTTCAGGCGATCCTTGGTATTCGATTGAAGAAGAGGATGCAAGTAACTGATATTGCGTGCCTTTTTTGATTTCGATACACTGCGGTCCTCGTTTGTCGCCGCTGGAGATTTATTAATGCCTGAAGCCCGTCTCCGCCGAGTTTCCAGCCAGCGGTTTCTACCCGCACTCAAGTTCATCGCCGTCGCGTTCTGCGCCACGGCGTTTTTGCTGCCTGGCGCCCAGGCCGCGAAAAAAGAAAAGCCCGCCGCCTCCAAGACCGCTGCCGCCAAGAAGGGCGTTGTGCCGGTCGAGGCCAAGCGCAGCGCGTCGTCCAAGACGGCTCGCGGCGCCGCCGTCGCCAGTCGTGGCGGCCGGGCCGAGAAGAACGAAAAAGTAGAAAAGGTCGTTCGTGGTGGCCGCAACGTGGTTGCCACCATCCACAAGAAGAACGGCAAGACCGTGGTGGCCGTCCAGCGCCGCTCGGTGGTTCGTGTCGAACAGCCCGCGCGCCAGTCCTTCGGCCAGATGGCCGGCCTGCACGGCACCGAAGATTCGCTCGACCTGAAGTCGAGCGTCGCGCTGGTCATCGACCAGGACACCCACGAAGTGCTGTTCAGCAAGAACGACCACGCCGTGCTGCCGATCGCGTCGCTCACCAAGCTGATGACCGGCCTGCTCATCAGCGAGGCGCACCTGCCGAATGAAGAGCTCATCACCATCACCCAGGACGATGTCGACACCGAAAAGCGCAGCAGCTCGCGCCTGACCGTCGGCACGACGCTGTCGCGCGGCGAACTGCTGCACCTGGCGCTGATGTCGAGCGAAAACCGTGCGGCGCACGCGCTGGGCCGTACCTATCCGGGCGGGCTGTCGACCTTCGTGAGCATCATGAATGCCAAGGCCAAGATGCTCGGCATGAAGGACACGCGCTACGTCGAGCCTACGGGCCTGTCGAGCCGCAACCAGTCGAGCGCGCAAGACCTGGCGCTGCTCGTCAATGCAGCCTATGCAGACGCCACGGTGCGTTCGCTGTCGACCTCGCCTGAATACCAGGTGGAGGTGGGCAACCGCGTGCTGCAGTTCAACACCACCAACCGTCTCGTGAAGAGTCCCGATTGGGAAATCGGTGTGCAGAAGACCGGCTACATCTCCGAAGCCGGCCAGTGCCTCGTGATGCAGGCGAAGGTGGCGGGGCGCAAGCTGATCATGGTGTTCCTGGATTCGGCCGGCAAGTTCAGCCGCATTGCCGATGCCGAGCGCGTTCGCCGCTGGGTCGAGGCCACGCATTCGATCTCCGGCTCGCCGGCCGCATCTTCGCGCAACGTGGGCTACCAGGTCGCTGGCTGAGCTGGATCTACCCGTTCCAATGAAAACAGGCCCTTCGCAGGGCCTGTTTGCTTTTGGGGTTCTGCCAGGGTCAGGCGCCTGCCGAGGGGCCGCCGTTCGCCGGGGTGGCCGCAGCCCCATCCTTGAACCCCAGCGCGCCAGAGATCTCGTTGGCCGTGGCCTGCAGCTTGGGCAGCCAGCCTTCGTCCAGCCGATCGGCCGGGGCAGAGATGGAAAGGCCCGCCACCAGCTTGCCCTGGTCGTCGTAGATGCCGGCAGCCATGCAGCGCACGCCCAGCTCCAGTTCCTCGTTGTCGCGAGCGATGCCGTACTGGCGCGCCTTCGACAGCTCGCGCTCGAGCGCGGGCAACTGGGTGATGCTGTTGCGGGTGTGGCCGGCCAGCCCGGTGCGGGTGGCGTAGCTGCGCACGCGCTGCGGATCGTCGGCGGCCAGGAACAGCTTGCCGGTCGAGGTCAGGTGCAGGGCGGCGCGGCCACCGATGGCGCGCACCACCTGCATGCCCGAGCGCTCGCTGTAGGAGCGCTCGATGTACACGATCTCATCGCCCTGGCGCATGCTCAGGTTGACCGGCTGCTGCGTGAGCTTGTGCAGCTCGCGCATCGGCCCCAGCGCCGCGTCGCGCACGTTGAGCCGGCCCTTGACCAGGTTGCCCAGCTCCAGCAGGCGCATGCCCAGACGGTAGCTGCCGGCCTCGGGCCGGTCGACGAAGCGACCCACCGCGAGGTCGTTGAGGATGCGGTGCGTGGTCGACGGGTGAAGGCCGGTCTTTTCGCTGATCTCCTTCAGCGAAATCGCCTCTTCGCGGGATGCCAGGACATCGATCAGCGCGAACATGCGCTCGATCACCTGGATCACGGGAACGGCGGGAATGTCTGATTGGTTTTTTCTCATGGCGCTCTGCGGTGATGACCGAGCGCCATTTTACCTTGTGAAATCGCCGGGCGCTTGCCAGCGACCGTCCACCAACACTTCGTGCGGGGAAAAGCGCGCTTTGTAGTTCATTTTCGGGCTGTGCTCGATCCAGTAGCCCAGGTACACGTGCGGCAGGCCCAGCTTGCGCGCCTGCTCGATCTGCCAGAGCACGCTGTAGGTGCCGTAGCCGGCGCTGGTGTCGGGCTCGTAGAAGGTGTAGACGGCCGAGATGCCGTCGTTCAGCACGTCGAGGATCGACACCATCTTGAGCGCCCCGGCGCTGCCGTCAGGCAGTGTTTCGCGAAACTCCACCAGTCGCGAGTTGACCCTGCTCTGCAGCAGGAACTGGGTGTACTGGTCGATGCTGTCGTGGTCCATGCCGCCGCCCGCGTGGCGGCCGTTCTGGTAGCGCAGGTAAAGCTGGTAGTGCTCCGGCACGAAGCAGAGCTTCAGCACGCGCGCCTGCAGGTCGGAATGTTGTTTCACCGCGCGCCGCTGGCTGCGCGTGGGGTGAAAGCTGTTGGCCAGCACCCGCAGCGGAACGCACGCGCGGCAGCCGTCGCAGTAGGGGCGGTAGGTGAACATGCCGCTGCGCCGGAAGCCGCTGAGCACCAGGTCGGAGTAGGCGTCGTTGTGGATCAGGTGGCTGGGCGTGGCCACCTGCGAGCGGGCCTGGCGATCCGGCAGGTAACTGCAGGGATAGGGCGCCGTCGCGTAGAACTGCAGGGTGTGAAGCGGAAGGTCCTTGAGGTGCGTCACGTCGTCACATCGGGAGAATGAGGTCGCGCGGAAAGGAGTTCAGTCCAGTATACGGGCTCGAAACGCCACTGTGGCCCCTCTTCCTGCCGGGCCTGGGCCACGTGGGCGACGAAGCGCCCGCGCGGCATTTCGCGGGCGCCGAGGCTCGCGAGGTGGGGTGTGTTCTGCTGGCAGTCGATCATTTGCACGCCGTAACGCCTGCAAAGCGCCACCAGCGCCGCCAGCGCGATCTTCGAGGCGTCGGGCCGGCGCGTGAACATCGACTCGCCGAACACCGCGCGGCCCAGCGCCACGCAATAGAGGCCGCCCGCCAGCTTGCCGTCGATCCAGGTCTCGACGCTGTGGGCATGGCCGGCGCGGTGCAGATCCGTATAGGCCCGCACCATGTCCGGAACGATCCACGTGCCCGACTGGCCCACCCGTGGCGAGCGCGAGCAGGCCTCTATGACGGCACCGAAGTCGTGGTCGATGCGCACTTCGCAGCCAGGCGTCTGCGCAAAGCGCGCCAGGGTCTTGCGCAGCGAGCGATGCAGGTGGAAGTCAGCTACCTGCAGCACCATGCGTGGGTCGGGGCTCCACCAGAGAATCGGCTGGTCCTCGCTGAACCATGGGAAGACGCAACTGCCGTAGGCCTGCGTCAGGGTATCGACATCCAGTGCGCCGCCGGCCGCGAGCAGGCCGGGCACCGGGTCGGCGGCCCCCCATGCCGATGCGGGATCGGGCAGCGCGTCTCCGGGTTCGAGCCAAGGCAGTTGTTGCATGTTCACAGGTATACACGGCTTATCGAAAACTGAATCCAGTTGGGGGAAAATTGCGTACGCCCCGGGTCTGCCCATCAGGCAAAGGCCCGGAGCGTAGCGACCGCTGGCACGACACACCCACAAGACCCGTCGAAGACCATATAGTCCACAGCTTGCATTCGCCACGGTACCCTCAGGTACCAGCGAATCCGGCTGGCAACTGTTTTGCGCCGGGATCAGCACAAGAGGACCACGTTGACCACTGAATCCAATCCCACACGCTTCGGCAGCGGCCAGGCAGTGCGCAGACTCGAGGACGAAAGCCTGCTGGCCGGGGCCGGACGCTACACCGACGACGTCACGTTGCCCGGCCAGGCGCACCTTGTCTTCCTGCGGTCTTCCTATCCCCACGCACGCATACTTTCCGTGGACACCAGCACGGCGGCTGCCATGCCGGGGGTGCTCAGCGTGATCACCGGGGCCGACATGGCGCGGGCCGGCGTCAAGCCGATGCCCGGCGCCGCGGGCTTCAAGCGCGCGGACGGCAGCGACAGCGCCAGCCCGCCGCGCTACGCAATGGCGCATGAACGCACGCGCTTCGTCGGAGAGGCCGTGGCGCTCGTGGTGGCCGATACCGTGCAGCAGGCGCGCGACGCCTGCGAAGCCATCATGGTCGACTACGAAGACCTGCCGATGGTGGTCGACCTTGCCAGCGCCACTGCCGAAGGCGCGCCGCAGCTGTGCGAAGCGGCCTCCGGCAACATCGCCGCCGAAATGCGCCACGGCAGCAGCGAGGCCGCCACCGCCGCCTTTGCCAAGGCCAGCCATGTGGTGGCGCTCGACGTGAACAACCAGCGCGTGGTCGCGCTGACCATCGAACCGCGTTCCGTGCTCGCCGCGCAAGACGCCGACACGGGCCGCCTCACCATCCGCATGAGCACGCAGATGCCTTCCGGCGTTCGCGATTCGCTGTGCGCGGCCATCGGCCTGCCCAAGGAGAAAGTGCGCGTGGTCGTGGGCGATGTCGGCGGCGGCTTCGGCATGAAGACCGGCGCCTACCCCGAAGACATCGCGGTCGCGTTTGCCGCGCTTCAGGTTCGCCGTCCGGTGAAATGGGTGGCCGACCGCAGCGAAGAGTTCCTGTCGAGCGCGCACGGCCGCGACATCGAGGCCCGCGCCGAAATGGCGCTGGACGCCGACGGCAAGATCCTGGCGCTGCGCATCAAGACGCTCGCCAACGTGGGCGCCTACGCCACCGGCACCGGTGTTGCCATCCAGCTGCTCATCGGCCCCTGGGTGCAGACCAGCGTCTACGACATCCAGACCATCGACTTCCATTTCAAGGCGGTGCTCACTAACACCGCGCCCACCGGCGCCTACCGCGGCGCCGGCCGGCCCGAGGCCATCTTCACCATCGAGCGGCTGATGGACGAGGCCGCGCGCCAGACCGGCATCGACCGCATCGCGCTGCGCCGCCGCAACTTCATCCGCCCCGAGCAGATGCCGTACAAGAACCCGATGGCGCAGACCTACGACACCGGCAACTTCGAGTCGGTGATGGACCAGGCGCTGGCGCTGGCCGACTGGCAGGGGTTCGAGGGCCGCGCCGCCGCGTCGGCCAGCCAGGGCAAGCATCGCGGCCTGGGCATTGCCACCTTCCTCGAATGGACGGGCGGCAACGTGTTCGAGGAGCGTGTCACGGTGTCCGTGCAGGCCGATGGCGTGATCGAGGTCTTCTCTGCCGTCAACGCCATGGGGCAGGGCATTGCCACCTCGCTAGCGCAACTGGCCGTGGACGCCTTCGGCGTGCCCATCGACAAAGTGCGCGTGGTGCTCGGCGACACTGACCGCGGCGACGGCTTCGGCAGCGCCGGATCGCGCTCGCTCTTCACCGGCGGCTCGGCCGTGCGCATCGGCGCGGAACGCACCATCGACAAGGCGCGCGAGCTCGCGGCGCAGGAGTTCGAGGCTGCAGTCGACGACATCACCTACACGCGCGGCGTGTTCATGGTGGCCGGCACCGACCTCGAGCTCGACCTGTTCACGCTCGCAGGCAAGCAGCCCGGGCGCGAGATCTTCGTCGACTCCACCAGCACCGTGGCCGGCCCGACCTGGCCCAACGGCTGCCACATCTGCGAGATCGAGATCGATCCGCCCACCGGCGAGATCAGCGTGGTGGCCTACAGCTCGGTCAACGACGTGGGCCGCGTCATCAACCCGATGATCGTGCGCGGCCAGCTCGAAGGCGGCGCGGTGCAGGGCATCGGGCAGGCGCTCTACGAGCAGGTGGTGTACGACCACGAGACCGGCCAGCCCGTCACCGGCAGCCTGATGGACTACGCCGCGCCGCGCGCCGACATCGTCGACACCATGTTCAACATGGAAATGGACGAATCCACGCCCTGCAAGAACAACCCGCTGGGCGTGAAGGGCGTGGGCGAACTGGGCACCATCGGCGCCACGCCGGCCATCGTGAACGCGGTGGCCGACGCCTTTGCGCGCAACGGCCTTGCCACCCGCGCGCCGCGGCTGCACATGCCGCTGAGCCCTGCGCGTGTCTGGCAGGCGATGCAAACGGTCGATTGAGCAATCGTTTCCGTGGGACGGAAAAAGGGCGCCTGCCATGCTCGTCACCACGGAAGCAAAGACCGACGCCATCAGCGTCGCCAGCTACCGCTGCGACGCGGGGCCTGACGCGCAGCCCTTTGCCGAACTGCACGAGGGCTACTCGGTCTCGTACGTGCGCAAGGGCAGCTTCGGCTACCGCACGCGCGGCCGGGCCTACGAACTGGTGACCGGCTCGGTGCTGGTCGGTCGCCCCGGCGACGAATACGTCTGCACACACGACAACCATGTGTGCGGCGACGAGTGCCTCGCGTTCCACCTGTCGCCCGGCTTCGTCGACCTGATCGGCGGAGATTCGAAGGCCTGGCGCGCTGGCGGCCTGCCGCCGCTGGCCGAGCTCATGGCGATCGGCGAACTCGCCCAGGCCGCGGCCGAAGGGCAGGGCGATACGGGCCTGGACGAATTGGGCATGTGGTTCGCGAGCCGTTTCGTCGAGGTCGTGTCCGGGCGCCGGAAGTCCGTGCCGCCGTCCACGGCCGCGGCGCGAGACCGCCGTCGCGCGGTCGATGCCGCGGTGTGGATCGACGCCAACTCGCAGAGCGACATCGGCCTCGACGGCGCGGCGGCCGAGGCCGGATTGAGCTCCTTCCACTTCCTGCGGCTGTTCTCCCAGGTGCTGGGCGTCACGCCGCACCAGTACCTCGTGCGCTCGCGGCTGCGCCGTGCCGCGCGCCTGCTGGCCGAGGACGACGGCCGGCCCGTGACCGAGGTCGCGTTCGACGTGGGCTTTGCAGACCTCAGCAATTTCGTGCGCACCTTCCACCGTGCGGCCGGCGTGTCGCCCAGTGGCTTCCGCAAGGCGGCACGCGGAGACCGCAAGATTTTCCAAGACCGCATCGCAGCGCTTCTCGATGATGAGCGCCTGATCCAGCCGTCGGGCCGGGTCGCGTCACTCTGAAGCGAGGCTAGGCATGGCCACCATCTACAAGGAATTCATCGTCGAGGCGGACGCCGCCCGTGTGTGGGACGCACTGCGCGACGTCAACGCGGTGCACGTGCGGCTCGCACCGGGATTTCTCACCGGCTGCACCATCGATGCGGAAGGCGCCCGCGTGCTGACTTTCGCCAACGGCCTCGTGGCGCGCGAGGTGCCGGTCGGCATCGACGACACGCACCGCCGCCTGGCCTACACCGTCGCAGGCGGCAAGGCCAGCCATCACCACGCATCGGCGCAGGTGTTCACGGAAGGTCCGGGTCGCTCCCGCTTCGTGTGGATCACCGATGTGCTGCCCGATGCCATGGCTGCCTACGTGGAGCCGATGATGGTGCAGGGCGCCGCCGCGATGAAGGCGGCGCTCGAAGGGCGCACCGCCTAGAACTCTTCCAGCGGCAGGCCGACGTAGTTCTCGGCCAGCGAGGTGGATGCTGCGTGCGAGTGCACCAGGTAGTCGAGTTCCGCTTCCTGGATCTTCTGGCCGAAGGCGCCGGTTTCCGGAAAGCGGTGCATCAGCGAGGTGAACCACCACGAGAAGCGCTCGGCCTTCCACACGCGGCGCAGGCACAGGTCGGAGTAGCGGTCGAGCGCCGAGGCCGACTTCTCGCGGTAGAAGATCTCCAATGCGCGCGACAGATAGCCCACGTCGGCCGTCGCGAGGTTCAGCCCCTTGGCGCCGGTCGGCGGCACGATGTGCGCCGCGTCGCCCGCCAGGAACAGCGAGCCGAATCGCATCGGCTCGGCAACGAAGCTGCGCAGCGGCGCAATGCTCTTCTCGATGGACGGGCCGGTCACCAGCCGTTCGCGTGCCTCGGGGTCCAGGCGTGCGCGAAGTTCGTTCCAGAAGGCCTCGTCGCTCCAGTTTTCCACGCGCTCCTCGGTCGGCACCTGCACGTAGTAGCGGCTGCGCGTGGCGCTGCGCATGCTGCACAGCGCGAAGCCGCGCTCGGTGTTCGCGTAGATGAGCTCGTGCGACACCGGCGGCACGTCGGCCAGCACGCCGAGCCAGCCGAAGGGGTAGATCTTTTCGTAGGTCTGGATCGCGTCGGGCGGCACGCTCGCGCGGCTCACGCCGTGGTAGCCGTCGCAGCCGGCGATGAAGTCGCATTCGATCTCGTGCGTCTGGCCGTCCTTCTCGTAGCGCACGCGCGGCTTGTTCGAGTCGAAGTCGTGCAGGCTGACGTTCGCTGCGCTGTAGACCGTCTTCAGGCCTTCGGCTTCGCGCGCTTCCATCAGGTCGCGCGTCACTTCGGTCTGGCCGTACACCGTGACCTGCTTGCCGCCCGTGAAGCCGTGCATGTCGATGCGATGGCGCGCGCCCTTGAAGAGCAGCTCGATGCCCTCGTGCGGCAGGCCTTCGGCCTTGGCGCGAGCGTCGACGCCGGCGCGGGCCAGCAGATCCATGGTGACCTGCTCGAGCACGCCGGCGCGGATGCGCCCGAGCACGTAGTCGCCGCTCTGGCGTTCGACGATGACGTTGTCGATGCCTGCCTTGTGCAGAAGCTGACCGAGCAGAAGGCCGGCGGGGCCGGCGCCGATGATCGCGACCTGGGTGCGCATGTTCGTGTCTCCGGGATGGTTTGGTGGAGCGTAGGTCGCGCCCGCCCGTCTGTGGCGCCGGCGCGAGATGCTCTGTGCGATCATGCGAACGCGTGCGCGATGATCGCGCAACACTTCGACCCAACGACGACCCGACGACGAATGACCATCGCCAGAGCCGACTTCATCGAGGGCATTGCCAAGGGAATGGCAGTGCTCGAGAGCTTCGACACCGAGCGCCAGCGGCTCAACGCCACGCTGGCCGCGGAGCGCGCCGGCCTCACCCGCGCCGCGGCCCGCCGCCACCTGCTGACGCTGGCGCACCTGGGCTACCTGGAAACCGACGGCAGCTATTTCTGGATGGCGCCGAAGGTGCTTCGCTTCTCGGGCAGCTACCTCGCGTCGTCGCGCCTGCCACGTGCCCTGCAACCCACGCTGAACCGGCTGGCAGCACAGACGGGCGAGTCTTTCTCGGCGGTGGTGCTCGACGGCGAGGAGGTGGTCATCATTGCGCGCAGCGGCAGCTACGGCACGCCGACGCGCGTGCTGGCCTACGGCCTGCACCTGGGCGCACGGCTGCCGGCCCATGCCACCTCGACCGGCCGCGTGCTGCTGGCCGCGATGGCGCCCACCGTGTTCACGCAGTGGCTCAAGGGCCGCCACCTGGCGCGGCTCACGCCCCACACAGTCACACAGGCGCGCGGCCTGCGCCAGCTGGTCGCCCGCGCCCGCAAGGACGACTATTGTTTTGCCAGCGAGGAACACGAACTGGGCGTGCAGGCGCTGGCGGTGCCGTTGCGCGACATGCAGGGCCACACGGTGGCGGCGCTGAACATGGTGCTGTCGGGCACGCGCTACCAGGAAGAGGCCCTGCAGCGCGACATGCTCCCGCTATTGTTCGAAGCAGCGCGGGAAGTGCGTTCGTTGCTGTGACGCTCCCCACGATCTGAACTTTAGCGAAGGCCCGCGCCTCGAATCCCCGAAACGGACACAACCATGCGACTCCTCCTGCTCGAAGACGACGTGATGATCGGCGAAGCCGTGCTCGACCTGCTGCGTGCCGAGCAGTACGCGGTGGACTGGGTGAAAGACGGCGAGGCCGCGGAGTCGGCGCTGCGCACCCAGCAGTACGACCTGGTGATGCTCGACCTGGGCGTGCCGCGCCGCGACGGGCTGGAAGTGCTGCGCAACCTGCGCGCGCGCAAGCAGCGCATGCCGGTGCTGATTGCCACCGCGCGCGACTCGGTCCAGCAGCGCATCGAAGGCCTCGACGCCGGCGCCGACGACTACGTGCTCAAGCCCTACGACCTCGAAGAGCTGCTGGCCCGCATCCGCGCCTTGCTGCGCCGAGCGGCCGGCCGGGCCGAACCGGTGTACGAACACATGGGCGTGAGCATCAACCCGGCCACGCGCGAGGTCTCGGTGGCCGGCCAGCCGGTGGTGCTGTCGGCCCGCGAATGGGCCGTGCTGGAGCCGCTGCTCGCGCGGCCCGGCATGGTGTTGTCGCGTGCCCAGCTCGAGGAAAAGCTCTACAGCTGGAAAGACGAAATCAGCAGCAACGCCGTGGAGGTGTACGTGCACGGCCTGCGCAAGAAGCTGGGCGCGGAATTGATCCGCAACGTGCGCGGCGTAGGCTACATGGTGCCCAAGCTATGACTCGCCCCCAGGCTGCGCGCACTTCGTGTCGCTTCGCCAACCCCCTTCCGGGGGCGACGCCTGCGGCCCGGCAGAGCCGGTTCCGCGGCGCCTCGCGAAGGGGCCGCGCATGAGGGGAATCATCGGGTCGTTGACCGGCTCTCTTCGCGCGCGGCTGCTGTGGTTCCTGCTTGCTGCCATCGTGCTGGCGGCGGGCGCGCAGGCGCTGGTGGCCTACCGCACGGTGCTTGCCGAAGCCGACGACATCTTCGACTACCACATGCAGCAGATGGCGCTGTCGCTGCGCGCCGGCCTGCCTCCGAGCGCCACGGTCGGCGGTATCGGCACTGGCGAGCAGAACTTCGATTTCGTGGTGCAGGTGTGGACCGCCGACGGCGTGCGCATCTTCGAATCCGCCGAGGAGGCGGCGCTGCCGCAGCTCGCCGTGCTGGGCTTTGCCGACGTGCATGCGCGCGGCACCACGTACCGCGTGTTCTCGATGCAGACGCGCGGGCTGGTGATCCAGGTGGCGCAGGACATGGCGGCGCGGCGTCACATGGCCGGCTCGCTCGCGTTGCGGACCATCGCGCCGGTGGCGTTGATGGCGCCGCTGCTGATGCTGGTCGTGTGGTGGGTGGTGAGCCGCTCGCTCGCGCCGGTGGCGCGCGTGCGCAAGCAGGTGGCTTCTCGCCAGGCCGACGACCTGTCGCCGGTCAGCGAGGAAGACCTGCCGGAAGAAGTGCGCCCGCTGGTGCAGGAACTGAACCTGCTGTTCGACCGGGTGCGCCACGCTTTCGATGCGCAGAAGCACTTCGTCGCCGATGCCGCGCATGAGCTGCGCTCGCCGCTGGCCGCGTTGAAGCTGCAGGTGCAGGGGTTACAGCGCGCGCCCGACGATGCATCGCGCGACCTTGCCGTGAGCCGGCTGGTGGCGGGCATCGACCGCGCCACGCGACTCGTCGAGCAGATGCTCGCGCTGGCGCGCCACGAGGCCAGCATGGCCGCGGGCGCCACGCCGGAGCTGGTCGATCTTTCCGAGGTGGCGCGGCTCGCGGTGTCCGATGCGGTGGCCGCGGCGCAGGCGCGCGGCATCGACATCGGCATCACCCATGCCGATGCCGCTGTCGTCAACGGCCAGCCGGAGGCGCTGCGCATGCTGCTGCGCAACCTGCTGGAGAACGCCGTCAAGTACACGCCGGTCGAGGGCCGCGTCGACATTGCCATCGCCAGGCGAGACGACGCCGTAGAGCTCAGCGTTGACGACAGCGGCCCCGGGCTGCCCGAGACGGAGCGTGAGCGCGTGCTCGACCGGTTCTACCGCTCGGGCGAGACACAGGCGCCGGGCAGCGGCCTGGGACTGGCCATCGTCAAGTCTATCGCCGAGCTGCATGGCGCGACGGTGGCGCTCGACGCCTCGCCCAGCCTGGGCGGCCTGCGGGTGCTGGTGCGCTTTCCGGCCCACGCCTGAGCCCTTTCGCCGGGGGCGCCGTTTAAGCAGCGCTTAAGTCAGGGCGGCGACATTCCTTTCATCGTGTTGCGTGCATACGCCTTGAAAGGAACCGACAAATGAACTCCCGTCTGACTTCGCCCCGCGCCCTGGTGATTGCCTTGGCGACCGCGGGTGTGATCGGTGCCGTCGGTGCTGGTGCCTACACCAGCGCTCGCGCCGTGGGCGCCCCGGCCACCACCAACGCGGTCGTCACGGCGCCCGCGGCCATGGTCACGCTGCCCGACTTCTCCACCATCACCTCGCGCGACGGCCCTGCCGTGGTCAACATCAGCGTGACCGGCACCATGAAGGCGTCGGACGACCAGGCCGCCGCCGAGATCCAGGGGATCGATCCCGATGACCCGATGTTCCAGTTCTTCCGCCGCTTCCAGGGCCAGATGAGCCCGCGCGGCCAGCAGCAGCAACGCGACGTGCCGGTGCGCGCTCAGGGCTCGGGCTTCATCGTCGATCCGAGCGGCATCATCATCACCAACGCGCACGTCGTGAAGGACGCGAAGGAAGTCACCGTCAAGCTGACCGACCGCCGCGAGTACCGCGCCAAGGTACTGGGCGCCGACGCCAAGACCGACATCGCGGTGCTGAAGATCGACGCGAAGAACCTGCCGGTGCTCGCACTGGGCAACACCAAGGACCTGAAGGTCGGTGAATGGGTGCTGGCCATCGGCTCGCCCTTCGGCTTCGAGAACACGGTGACGGCCGGCGTGGTGAGCGCTAAGGGTCGCTCGCTGCCCGACGACAGCTACGTGCCGTTCATCCAGACCGACGTTGCGGTGAACCCCGGCAATTCGGGCGGGCCGCTGCTCAACACGCGCGGCGAGGTGGTCGGCATCAACTCGCAGATCTACAGCCGCAGCGGCGGCTACCAGGGCCTGTCGTTCGCCATTCCGATCGACGTGGCGATCCAGGTGAAGGATCAGATCGTCGCGACCGGCAAGGCCACGCACGGCCGCCTCGGCGTGGCGGTGCAGGAAGTGAACCAGGCCTTTGCCGATTCGTTCAAGCTCGACAAGCCCGAAGGCGCGCTGGTCTCGAACATCGAGAAGGGCGGCCCTGGCGACAAGGCGGGCCTGAAGGCGGGCGACGTGATCCGCAAGGTCAACGGCCAGCCGATCATTTCCTCGGGTGACCTTCCCGCGGTGATCGGCCAGCAGGCCCCGGGCAAGCAGGTCACGCTCGAAGTGTGGCGCCAGGGCGAACGCCAGGAGCTGCAGGCCAAGCTCGGCGACGCGAGCGACAAGCCGGCGAAGGTCGCCAAGGCCGATGCCGACGTGGGGCAGGGCAAGCTGGGGCTGGCGCTGCGTCCGCTGCAGCCGCAGGAAAAGCGCGAGGCCTCCGTCGACAACGGCCTGCTGATCGAAGACGCCGCCGGTCCCTCGGCCCTGGCGGGCGTGCAGGCAGGCGACGTGCTGCTGGCCATCAACGGCACGCCGGCGCAGAGCGTGGAGCAGGTGCGCGAGGTGGTTGCCAAGGCCAGCAACAAGTCGGTGGCGCTGCTGATCCAGCGCGGCGAAGACAAGATCTTCGTGCCCGTGCGAATCGGGTGAGCCGCTCCGAAGGCGGCGGAGGGCTGTCGGCGCACATCCTGCCCACGTCGGCCACCATGATCGGCGTGTGCATGACGGTGATGTCGATCGGGCACCTCGGGCCGCGCGACGACATGCGGCTGCTGATCGACCGCCTGCTGGCTGTGGACGCGCTGGTCTTCCTGGCCAGCGCGTTGCTTTCTTTCATCTCGATGCGCTCGCACGGCTCCGGCGCCCGGCTGGAGAGCTGGGGCGAGGCGGTGTTCATTGCCGGCCTTGCGCTGCTGGCGCTCGGCGCGGTCACGCTGGCTTTCGCGCTGCGCTGAGGCAGCTCAGGCCAGCGTGCAGGGCCAGTCCAGCAGCACGCGGGTACCGCCGGTGCGTTCGTCCGCGGTTTCTATTTGCAGCTTGGCGCCTATCGACTGGGCGCGCGCCCGCATGTTCGAGATGCCGTGTCCCGGCGGCCGGCCGTCGGCCGGTGCCTTGGGCAGGCCCCGGCCGTTGTCGGTGAGCATGATGCGCACCAGCGGGGGTGACTCTTCCCCGTGCCAGCTCGCATGCATCACGATGCGCGTGGCCGACGCGTGCTTCAGCACATTGGTGAAGGCTTCGAGCAGGATGCGCTGCAACTGCAGCGCGGCCTGTGCCGCGAAAGGGGCCATGGGCGGAATCACGGCCACGTCCCATACCAGTTCGATGCCGGCCGCATCCAGGCGCGGCTGCAGCCTGTAGCGCAGCGTGGCGAGCACGGTGGGCAGGTCGTCATGGGTGGGCTGCAGCGAGTCGACGGCCATGCGCATCTCGTCGAGCGCGAGCTTCACATGCTCCTCGACCACCTTGCGATCAGGCGCGGGCTGCGTCACCACGTTGAGCAGGCCGACCAGCTGCGAGCCCACGCCGTCGTGGATCTCCCGCATGATGCGCTGGCGCTCCAGCAGCACGGCCTGCTCCTGCTGCTGCTGGCGCAGCGTGTCGAAGGCACCGCGCAGCTGCGCCTCGCGTTCGTCGATGCGGGCCGCGAGGTTGGCGTTGAGCGCCCTGTAGTCGGCCACGGTGCGGCTGTAGCGCTCGACCACCAGGCCGGCCAGGATCATCACGAAGAAGAACATCGCGTGCGCGGTCAGCGTGTAGTCGGCGCCGCCGAACAGCCCCATGCGCACCAGCAGCAGGTCGTGCGCGCCGGCCAGTATGGCGAGCGAGCCGGCCGCCATGAGCACCCTGGCAATGCTGCGGCGCTCCACCAGCGCGCCATGCACCACATAGGGCAGGCAGACAATGCTCGTCAGCTGCAGGATGACGAGGCCGCCGGTCCACAGCTTCGGCAGCGCGAAGGCGAAAGAGGCGCAGGCCAGCGCGACCGTGGTTGCCAGCGCGGCGTAGATCGCACGCACCAGCCACGGCGGATTGCGCTCCAGCACCAGCAGCACGAAGCGCGCGATGAGCCCGATGTGGCAGGCATAGCAGACCGCGACCACCGCGCCCCACAGCGGCCAGGGCACCGGCACTTCGGGCCATACACGGTCGAGGTTGCGCGCCACGCCCGAGAGCGCGGCCAGCGCGAAGCAGCCGTAGAGCGCGTCGCGCTGGCGCAGCCACAGCCCGCCGGCCATGCCGCCCATCAGCAGCAGGCTGACCGCATAGACGATGGCCGAGGTATTGCGCCAGTTCTGCTGTGCGCGGTAGATGGGCGTGAGCGCCGCCTCGGTGCCGTATTGCACGGTGGCCAGCCCCGCCCCGCGCTGCCGCTGGATGGTGGTGCGAACCTCCAGCACCTGCGGCCGGCCTTCGCGGTGCAGCGCCGCCGCGACATGCACCAGGTGGTTGCCCTTGGAGGCCTCGTAGCCGGGGTCCCCCAGCGTGCCGTAGCTGGCCACCAGCGCATCGTTGAAATACACGGCCACCTGGTTGCCCACGCCCGTCATCAGCAGCGCCGAAGGAGCGCCCGCCGGCACGGCGGCGTCAGGAAGCTCCATCCGGTAGCTGGCCTTGCCGCCGCGCCCGGGAAACTCGTGGTCCCAGCGAAAAGGCAGCGGCACGCGGCGTACCTGCGGCGGCAGGCCGTCGGGCTCCAGGGTCGCTTCGGCGAAGCCGACCTCCATCGGATCGGCGGTGGCCGCGTGGGCCTGGAGCACCGCCGCGATCAGCGGCAGGCCAAGCACCGCCAGCAGCCAGCGGCTCAGCCTCCGGGCGATCACGCTAGGGAAGCCAGCCGAGGGTGCGGGCCTCGAACACCGCTTCCGATTTGTTGTGCACATCCAGCTTGCCGTAGATATTGCGGATATGGGTTTGGACCGTCGATGCGGAGACTCCCATCTGCGTGCCGACTTCGACATAGGTGAAACCACGAGAGACGAGGTCGAGCACCTCGAACTCGCGCGGCGACAGGCGCTCGGGACGGATGCTGCCGCCGAAAGGCGACGGTGTTGCCGGCTTGGCCGGCGCCGCGATGCCGGCGCGAGCCTGCCAGCGGCGCAGCAGCTGCCGCGCGATCACCGGAGACATGGGCGAGCCGCCGGCGCGCAGGTGGCGGATGTGGGTGGCCAGCTCGGTCTCGGTGCCGTCCTTCAGCAGATAGCCGCTGGCGCCGGCCTCGAACGCCTGCACCATGTTGGCCTCGTCGCCGAAGATCGACAACACCATCACCGCGCAGGCCGGCTGCATGGTGCGGCACTGGCTGATCACCTGCAGCCCGGGGTGGTCGGGCAGGCCGAGGTCCACCAGCAGCACGTCGATGGGGTTGTCGTTCAGCCACGCCAGGATGTCGGCGGCATTGGACGCGCTGAAGGCAAGGCTCAGCGACGGGTCCGCGTCGACGACACGCGCGATGCGATCGCGCATGCCGGTGTCGTCCTCGACCAGGGCAACCTGCGTTGCCTGCGTCATGCGCCGGCCTGCTGCGTCACCCAGCGCCAGGTCTTGCGGTCGATGGTTTGCGGCAGGGTGGCAGGGTCCTTCTGGAAGACCTGCACGGTGATGCGCTCGGCATCGATGTCCAGCAGGCCCCAGTTGCATTGCAGCGCGCCCAGCGTGACCAGCGTGCATATCGCCGCGCCGGACGCGGTGGCCTCGAACAGCAGCCGTCCGCGCTCGGTCGAGTACTGGGTGATCTTGTTGTGGTGCACGTCGCCGCTCAGCATGAGGATGCGGTATTTGTCGGCCAGCGCCAGCAGTCTTTCGTGTTCCTTGGCGCAGCCGAGCCAGGTTTCGCCGCTGTTGGCCTCGAACACCACCCCCGAGGCCAGCAGGTGAACCGTGTCGGACGAAGCGTTCGCGCAGGCGGCCTCGAAGTCGTCGAGCTGCTTGCTGCCCATCAGCGCCTTGCGGCCACGCGTGGACTTGAAGCTGCGACCGTCGGTGAGGTGGAGCAGCACGTCATGGGCAAGAGGCACGTTGCTGTAGCCGGGCGGCGGCACGTCGGCGGCCCACGGCGGCGGCACCTGGGGAAAGCTGCCGGGTGCGAACCGGGCGGCCAGTGCCTTCCGGTAGCGCGCGAACACGGCGCGCGTCGGCGGCAGCAAGTGGCTGTACTGCGGCTGTCCCTCGATCTGCGCGCCGCATGAGCCGTTCCAGAGGAAGTCGTGGTCGTCCCAGATGGCGTGCGTGCGCAGCGTGGGGGTCTTCACGAGCGCGGAGAAAGTGGGGTGGCTGACCTGCTTGTAGAGGCGCTCATGCGCATGCAGGGCGAAGGTGTTGGCGTCCATGGCCTGGATCGCGGCGGTGCTCTGCCCATCCGCGTCGTAGTAGGCCGAATCGCCCAGGAGCACCAGTTCGTCGCATTGAGCCTGTGCAATCTGGTCCCACACCGGTTGGTCGGGAAAGCTGTACGCGCTCATGCAGGACGTGAAGGCGATGCGCATGGTGAAGAGAAACCCTCGGAGTCTGTTTTTGAATCAGGCCGAGGGTAGGGGGCGGGGGTGCCCCTGCACATCCTATATACGAGGGAGGCGCGGCGCGGCTTTTGCCGGCTGGCTGCATGGAGCCTCGATGCGCGCGCGCCTGACCCGTTACTTGCGTTACTTGCTGCGGCGTCGGGTGGGTGCGGGCTTTTCGGCCGGCACGTAGGTCTGCGACGGCGCGGCGCCACCATCCACGCCCAGGCGGCCACCGCCGCCGAGGCCCTGGCCGCGCACCGTCTGCGCCTTGTAGTTGCGCAGCGAGCGGACCATCTGGTTGAAGGCGTCCATGAAGGCGGCGGCAATCACCTTGCCTTGAGGCGTGCGCGTGTAGCCGCCGATGCCGCCGGCGGCGGAAAGGCCGCTGAGGTTGCCGAAGCCGCCGAAGTCGGTCTTGGAGGCGCTGCCTTCCGAGGCCGCGACCTGCACGCCGGAGCGGTTGTCGATGAGCGTCAGCAGCGCGCTGGCTTCCTTGGTCTGCATGCTTGCACCCAGCTGCGCAATGGCGCGGCCACGGCCGCCACCCACCAGGCCGCCGAGCGCGCCGCCCAGGCCGCCCGCGTCGCTGTTGCTGAAGACGATCTCGGGCGACAGGCCGTAGTCCGACGCCACCATCTGGCCGCGCCCGAAGTTGCTGCCGCCGCGCATTTCGCCCGACTGCTGCAGTGCGCGTTCACGCGTCATGGCGTTCATGCCGGCCGCGCCGCGCTCCACCACGACGAAGCAGTTCGATTGCTGCACCAGCAGGCGCAGCAGGTTGGCGGTGGGCGGCAGCTTGTATTCGCCGGTAAGGATGGTGTACCAGCCTGCGCTCTGGTTCTCGATCAGCGAGACGGTGCCCAGCGGGGAGTCGCAGCGCTCGAGCTGGCTGCTTTCGCCGGAGGTCGCGCCCCCCGCGGCGCTGCCGGTGGCCACGGTCTTGGCCGACTGGCTGCCCATTTGCATGTCCATGGTCTGGCAACCAGAAAGGGCCAGCAGGCCCGCGAGTGCGCTTGCGAGAGTAAGTTTGGAAAAAGCCATGTCCGGATCAGTCAAGTGAAAACAAAGCGGCGCGCCCGGGGAGGCGCCACCTGTCTCGATCGGAGATGGGGACCGCATGGCCTGTTGTGACCTCCCTGCTCGTCGCGCCAGCGACCGAGCGACGATACGGTCCGACCGGCCGGCACACCAGTGCCGAAAGTCATGTTTTGACCAAATGGTCTGCCCGGTTCAGGCCAGGTAGTTGCCGCTGGCTTCTGGCTGGAACAGCACCGACACCACGCGCGCTTCGCCTTCCGCGCCGTTGGGCATGCGCCAGCGCGCGAGTGCGCCGGTCCGCTGGCCGAGCAGCCCGATGCCGACCGGCGACAGCACCGACACGCAGCCCGTGCCTGGCTGGGCGTCGGCGGGGTAGCAGAGGGTGATCTTCTGCGTCTGGCGGGTTGCGGGGTCTTCGATCTCCACCTTGGAGTTCATCGTGACGATGTCCGCGGGTACGTCGCGGGAGGGCAGGATGTCGGCCACGTCCAGCAGGTCGGACAGTGCCGGCGGAATGGCGCCGCCAGCCAGTTTGCCGAGGCGGACGAAATCGAGTTCGGTGAGCGTGCGCTCTCCGTGAATGGTTGCAGGCATGAAGCACTCCAGTTGAATGCGACACCGCCCATTGCCGTGGAAAAGAGCAGGCGAAGTCGCTACCGCGCGGTGTGGTGCCCGGCGGTCAAGGGTTCGCGCATCAAGAAAGAAGGTAGCGGACCGCCGGGCTCAGGAAAGTGCGGAGGTGCGTCGCAAGACCGTCGTCATCGCCGCAACGACGACACCTGCGCCACGGCCGCCCGCTGCCTGGAGCAGGGCTGCGCGGGCAGTGCGGTTGCGGGACGTGGACGAGGGGGCCATCGGTCGAGTGTAGGTGCGAGGGGTGGACGCCATCAAGCGAATGGCCTCACGTGTCTTGCCGACAAGGCCAGGGGCACGGCTATGCACAATCGCGCGATGCGCACTTTTCTTCTGTTCGTCGCGACGGCTCTCGCGGAGATCATCGGCTGCTACCTGCCTTATCTGTGGCTCAAGCAGGACCGCTCCGCGTGGCTGCTGGTGCCCGCGGCGATCAGTCTCGCGGCCTTCGCATGGCTGCTCACCTTGCATGAAACAGCGGCGGGCCGCGTGTATGCCGCCTACGGTGGCGTCTACATCGGCGTGGCCATCGCGTGGCTGTGGGCGGTCGACGGCATCCGCCCCAGCGCGTGGGATATCGCCGGTGTCGCGGTGTGTCTTGCGGGCATGGGGCTCATCGCTTTCCAGCCGAGGTAGGCCGCCTCACGACGAGTCGGCGCGGCGAATCGGAATCAGCAGATCGGTGCGCAACTCGGCTTGCCGCACCGTTCGCGGCGAATTCAGGTAGTGCTCCAGCGTGGGCCGGTCGTCGGGTTCGTAGCCGCTGCCCGGCAGCCATCGCGCATAGAGCGATTGCACGGCGGCATTGATGCGCGCATAGGGGCCGGCCAGGCGATGCACGGCATAGCAGCCGCCCGGGATGTCGAGCAACTCGACGCCCGAGCCATCCTCCGGCCACGGGTCAGGCGAAGCGAACGCTGCGTAGTACCGGAAGCCGCTGGTGTCCTCGGGCGCGCTGAAGGACGCGCCCCAGTGCTCCGACAGCACCCGCGTTCCCGCATGGAGGCGCAGCCGCCGATGGGTGTGGGGAATGGTCGCGAACGAGCCCTGGTGCCGCAGCGCATGCAGCCGCTGCGCGGAGCGCTCGACGATCCGCACGGCGGGTGGCGCGCCGCCGTCGTTGCCGGCCTGCGGTATCGCATCGACATCGAGCACCGCGCGCGCCATCTGCCGCTGGAACTCGCGCGGCGACTGGCCGGTGAACTGCCCGAAGGCGCGCGTGAAGGCCTGCGGGCTCTCGTAGCCCACCGCCAGCGCAACCTGCGTGATGCTCTGGCCGCCGGCTTCGAGCAGTTGCGTCGCGAGCGCGAGCCGCACACGGCGGACCGTGGCGGCCACGGTCTCGCCAGCCACGCTGGCGTAGACGCGATGGAAATGAAAGGGTGAGAAGTGCGCGAGCCGCGCGAGGTCTTCGAGCCGGTGATCGGCCATCGGGTCGGCAACGATGGCCGCGACCGCGCGTGCCACGCGGGCCCGGTAGTCCTGCTCTGTTCGACGGCTTTCCATGCGCGTCAGTGTGCGCGCTTTGCGGGCAGGGTACTTAGCGGACTTTGCTGAAATCGCGAGCCCGCACGCCGCCAAAGAAAAAGCCCGCTGTTCGTGAAAACAGCGGGCTTCTCAGAGGCCTTGCGGCTTGATTTGGCTCCTCGACCTGGGCTCGAACCAGGGACCTACGGATTAACAGTCCGGCGCTCTACCGACTGAGCTATCGAGGAACAAGCCTTAAATTATATGCAATGGATTTGCCGATTTTGAGTGTGACAGGCTGATTTTTTTATCGTCGATGCATCGACGCAAACAAGGCCCGAATGAAAATGCCCCGCTACTTTATGAGTAGCAGGGCATCTATTTGCCTTGCGGCTTGTTTTGGCTCCTCGACCTGGGCTCGAACCAGGGACCTACGGATTAACAGTCCGGCGCTCTACCAACTGAGCTATCGAGGAACAAGCCTTAGATTATAGCGTGATTTTTTGCGCCTTCTCAACCGGGCGCATCTGCATCGACAAATTTGTGAGGCTCACCACATTCACAACGCGATGCTCACACCCAGTCGCAGCGTGCGCGGCGCCCCGGGAAAGAGATACACGTGGCTGAACTGGAACGGCGACTCCTTCCAGTAGCGCCGGTCGAACAGGTTGTCGACCGCAAGCGTCCAGCTCGTGTTCACGCCGCGCAGCCTGGTGTCGTAGCGCAGCACTGCATCGACGCGCGTCCACGAGGGCAGGGTGATCGACCCATCCGGCAGCACGTTGCGCCGGCCTTCGTACGAGAGCTGGCCAGCGATCTCCAGCCCCGGCACCGACGCGACGCGGTAGGCGGCCTGTGCCCGCAGCACTTCCTTGGGCACGTTCGTCGGCGACTGTCCGTTGAGCGCCGGGTTCTCGGTGCTGCCGCGCCGCTTGGCGTCGATCACCGCGATGCTGCCGCCGAGGCGCCACGGCCCCTGGTTCCATTGCGCGCCGGCCTCCAGCCCGCGATGCACGGCGCGTCCGTCGTTGCGCACTTCGCAGTAGCCGCTGCACAGGTCGAGGTTGGTCATCGGCCGCGAGATGTCGAACCAAGCGACTTGCCAGTTGAACGCATCGTTGCCGCCCTTCAGGCCCAGTTCCCACTGGCGCGAGGTCAGCGCGGGCAGGGCCTGCCCAGCGTTGGCGTACTGGGAGATCCTGTTCGGCACGACCTGCGATTCCACGCCCTTGCCCCAGCTCGCATAAGCCAGCAAGCCCGGTTGAATGGCATAGCTCGCGGCGATCCACGGCGTGGTCACGTCCTGCTTGTAGCCGGTCGGGTTCGATCCGTCGTTGCCGATGCTGCTGCGGTCGAGCCGCGTGTGGCGCACGCCGAGCCAGGTGGTGAAGCGGTCGTTCCAGCGGATGGCGTCCTGCACCGACAGTTCGGTCGAGCGTTCGTCGCGGTTGGTCTGCGGCGTGGTGGCATCGGGGTTGGCCGGCACCATGGCCGTGCCCCAGATGTTGCCGGTGCCCGCGTAGTTGTAGGCCTGATCCTGGAAGCGGTTGCGCACGCGGCTTTGCAGCAGGCCGAAACCCAGCTCGTGCTTCACGCTGCCCGTCGCCACGTTGCCCTTGAGGTTCAGGCTGCCCGCGGTCTGCGTGCGGCGCTCGTTGTCGCTGCGGAAGTCGTAGACGTCGAATGTGCCGTCGGAACAGTAGCGGTCGTAGTTGCCCTCGGCGCCGCAGCCGAAGGCGTAGGCCAGGCGGTCGTCGCTCTTCAAGCGCTGCTGGCCGATCTGCGCGCTCCAGCGCCAGTCGGAGTTGATTGCCTGGCTGAAGCGCACCGTGCCTGTCAGCGCCTTGAACACCGAGGGCTGCGACCACGGCTGGTTGTTGAGGTTGATGCGCGGATCGACCGGCCTGGGCAGCACGCTTCCCAGCAGGCTGTAGCCGGCCTGGCTCGGCTGCGTCTTGCGGCTTTGCTCGATCTCGAATTCCAGCACCGAGTCGCGCGTGATACGCCAGTCGGCCGCCAGCGAGAACAGGTTGCGGTTGCCGTCGAGGTCGTGCGTGATCGGCTTGAGGTTCTCGCTCGCCACGTTGATGCGGTAGCCGAACTCGCGGTTCTCGCCGAAGCGCCCGCCAAGGTCGACGGCGCCCAGCAGGCTGCCGCGGCTGTTGGTCTCGATGCGCACCGTGCGCAGGTCCTGTTCGGTCGGCCGCTTGACGACGTAGTTGACGAGGCCGCCCGGCGCGCTGGTGCCGGCCTGGATGCCGCTGGTGCCGCGCAAGATTTCCACGCGTTCCTTGTTGTCCAGCGGGATCGAGGTCTCGGCGCTGATCGGCAGGCCTTCGCGCCGGTAGTTGAAGCGGTTGTCGAGCACGAAGCCGCGCACCGTGAGGTAGTCCCAGTAGCCGGCGGAGTTGTAGGCGTCGGTGACGGAGGCGTCGAACTGGGTGAGGTCCGCGAGCCGCCGGGCGCCGCTGGCGCGCAGTTGCTGGCTGTCGATCACCGTGGCCGAGAGCGGCAGCTCGCGCAGCGGCACATCGCCGAAGCCGCTGATGTCGGCTTGCGGCGCGGCACTGCTGTCGTTGACGGTGACTTCACGCAATGCGGCCTGCTGCGCCTGCGCGCCGCAAGCGGCGGTGAAGAGAACGACCGCCAGCGCGCGCGAGACGGGTGAGAGCGGCCAGGCGGAAGAAGAAAAAGAGGGCTTGGGTTGTTTCATTGTGTTCAGTTGCCGACGGCGTTGCTTTCCATCGCCGCCATCCATTGCCTGGCCGTGGCCTCGGGGTCTTCGGCCGCGACCAGTGCGCGCACCACGGCGACGGAGCCGACGCCCGTGGCCAGCACTTCGGGCAGGCGCACCGCGTCGATGCCGCCGATGCCCACCTGCGGATAGCCGCGCAGCAGTCGCGCATAGGCCGCGAGCCGGGCCACGCCCTGCGGCGCGGTTGCCATCTTCTTGAGCGTGGTCGGGTAGACGGCGCCCATCGCGATGTAGCTCGGGCTCACCTTGTCGGCGCGCACCATCTCGGCGTAGCCGTGCGTGCTGACGCCGAGCCTCGCGCCTGAAGCGCGCAGCTGCGCCAGCTGATCGGGCGAGAGCGCGTCGAGGTCTTCCTGGCCGAGGTGCATACCGTAGGCGCCCGCCGCGATGGCGACCTGCCAATGGTCGTTGATGAAGAGCAGCGCATCGGTGCCTCGCACCGCTTCGACGGCCGCCTGCACTTCACGCTCGATGGCCGCCGCGTCTTCCGACTTGAAGCGCAGCTGCACAGTCGGCACGCCGGCGCGCGCCATGCGGCCGACCCATTGCGCATCGGGCAGCACGGCGTAGAGGCCGAGGCGTTCGGGGCAGGGCGGAAATGCATCGTCGCGAGCGGCCGGGGGAAACGGCCGCATGCCGAAGTCGGCGGGCGCATCGGGCCACAGCGCGGCGTCGAAGTTGCTCAGGCGCAGCGTCTGTGCGCGCCAGGCGTGGGCCAGGCATTCGGCGTCGATCTCGATGAAGCCCAGCGCCGAGCAGGCCTGCTTGGCGCCGCGGTACACCGGGTCGTTCGACGAGAAGACCGGCGCGCTCACGGGCGCGGCGGTGATCGCGCCGAAACGCAAGCCGTGGGCCGCGACGATGGCTTGCGCGACGGCGCGGGCGTCGTTCATTGGAGCTGTCATGGCGCGTGATGCCAGAAGGGCGTGCCGAGCACCGGTGTGCTGGGTTGCGCCGCGTCCTGCGCGGCCATTGCGCCGGCACGGTGTGCGGTGCGCCCGGCCTGCACCGCGTCGGCAAATGCGCCGGCCATGGCCACCGGGTCTTGCGCCAGCGCGACCGCCGTGTTGAGCAGCACGCCGTCGTAGCCCCATTCCATCACCTGGCAGGCATGCGAAGGCAGGCCCAGGCCGGCATCGACCAGCATCGGCACCTTCAGCCGGTCGCGCAGCACCTGCAGCGCATAAGGGTTGACAGGTCCACGGCCCGTGCCGATGGGCGCGGCCCAAGGCATCACGGCCTGGCAGCCCACGTCGACCAGCCGCTGGCACAGCACCAGGTCTTCGGTGCAATAGGGCAGCACCTTGAAGCCTTCGCGAATCAGCTGCGAGGCCGCGTCGACGAGGTTCAGCGTGTCGGGCTGCAGCGTGTAGTCGTCGCCGATCAGCTCGAGCTTGATCCAGGGCGTGTCGAACAGCTCGCGCGCCATCTGCGCGGTGGCGACCACCTCCTGCACGCTGTGGCAGCCGGCGGTGTTGGGCAGCACCGGCACTCCGAGGCGGCGCAGCAGTTCCCAGAAGCCGTTGCCGAGCTCGCTGTTGCCCGATCCCTGATTCGCGGTCTGCCGGCGCAGCGAGGCCGTGAGCATCGCGGGCCGGGCGCGCTTGACCGCGGCTTCGAGCAGGTCTGGCGAGGGATAGCGAGCGGTGCCGAGCAGCAGGCGGCTCTGGAAGGTTTCGCCGTAAAGAACCAGCGGGTCGTCGTGTGTGGTGTTCATCGTGTCGTCTCCGTCAATCAATCAGCCGCCCGTCACGGGGCGGATCACTTCGATGCGGTCGTCGGGTTGCAGCGCGCGCGCGGCGTAGGCGGAGCGCGGCACGAACTCGCGGTTCACCGCCACCGCGAACGGCGGCGTGGCGTCCAGCGCGGCCAGCGCATCGGTCAGCACGGCGTTGTCTGGCAGGGTGAAGGGCTTGTCGTTGATCAGGATGTTCATGCGTGGGATATCTCCATGCCGAAGCTCGCAGCGAGCGTCGAGCGGCCGTGCGCCAGCAGTTCCATCGCGGCGTCGAGCAGCGCGGGCGCGATCATGAAACCGTGGCGATAGAGCCCGTTGATGCGCAGCACGCGCGGCTGCGTCTGTTCGATGGCGGGCAGGTTGTCGGGCAGCGTGGGCCGGCACTGCGTGGCGATTTCGACGATGCGCGCCTCGGCAAAGCCGCTGTGCACCGCATACGCGGCGCTCAGCAGTTCCAAGGTGGAGCGCACGCTGGCGGGCGACATGTCGTCCGATTCGATCTCGGTCGCGCCGATCACGAACAGGTTGCCCGGCTTGGGCGCGATGTAGAGCGGGTAGCGCGGATGCACCAGGCGCGTGGGCCGCCTCAGCGTCACTTCAGGGGCGTGCACCCGGATCACTTCGCCGCGCACGCCGCGCAGTGCGTTCCACTGGGGCCTGGCGCCGAGGCCGCGGCAGTCGATCACCCGGTCGGGCTGGCCTGGCGCGCCGGGCGCGAAGTCCGAAGGCGCGCGCGCCGACTGCCAGTGCAGCGTCACGTTCGGGCTTGCCTGCAACGTGACGAGCAGGGACGCGAGCAGCGCGCGGTTGTCGAGCTGGCCTTCGCCCGGCAGGAACAGGCCCTGCATGAAGCGCTGGCCCAGCGAGGGTTCAAGGGCGGCGATCGCCTTGCCGTCGAGCGTTTGCATCGGCGCGAGCTCGGGCACCTGTGTGCCGGTGTTGGCAAGCACGCGCGCCAGGCGTCCGGCCTCGGCGGCGTCCTGCCGGTGCCACAGCACCAGCGTGCCTTCGCGCTGGAAGAACACGGGCTGCGCCAGCTTCGCCAGCAGCTCCGGCCAGCGCGAGAGCGCGTGCTGCCCCATGCGCACGACCGACACCGGCGCCACCGCCGATTCGGCCAGCGGCGCGAGCATTGCGGCTGCCACGCGTGCGGCAGCGCCTTCCGCATCGGGGCTGCCCGCTTCGAACAGGTCGACCTTGCAGCCCGCCTGCGCGAGCGTGGCCGCCATCAGCCGGCCCATCAGGCCCGCGCCGAGGACGGCGGCGGATTGAAAAGGAAGGCTCATGGTCTCGCTCCTTCCGGCCATGGATACCGCCGATAATTTTCGGCATGACCCAAGCACCCACCCAGCGCTATGCACGCGTGCTCTCCATTGCCGGCTCCGACAGCGGCGGCGGCGCCGGCATCCAGGCCGATCTCAAGACCTTCGCGGCGCTCGGCTGCTATGGCATGACGGCCATCACCGCGCTCACCGCGCAGAACACGCTCGGCGTGTCGGGCATCCACGGCGTGCCGCCCGACTTTCTCAAGGCGCAGATCCAGGCCGTGGTGGAAGACATCGGCGTCGATGCCGTCAAGCTCGGCATGCTGCACGCGCCCGAGATCGTCGAAGTGGTGGCCTGGGCCATCGACCGCTACCGGCTGAAGAACGTGGTGCTCGACCCCGTGATGGTCGCCACCAGCGGCGACCGGCTGATCGCGGCCGAGACGGTGCAGGTGCTGGTGCGCGAACTGTTCCCGCGCGCGCTGGTGGTCACGCCCAATCTCGACGAAGCCGCGTTGCTCATCGGCCATCCCATCGACGGTATCGATGCGCTCGACGGCGCAGCCGACGAACTGCTGGCGCTCGGCGCCAAGGGCGTGCTGCTCAAGGGCGGCCATCTGCCGGGCGACGACGTGGTCGACGTGCTGCTGCAGTCCGGGGGCGAGCGCAGGCGGCTGGCTTCGAAGCGCATCGACAGCCCCAATCTGCACGGCACCGGCTGCACGCTGTCGTGCGCCATCGCCGCGCACTTGGCATTGGGCGCGGCGCTGCCGGAGGCTGTAGAGCGGGCGCGGGCGTACATCCTCGGCGCGATGGCCGCGGGGGCGGATGTGAAGATCGGCGCGGGTCATGGTCCTCTCAACCACGGCTTTGCGCCAGTGCCGACGCACCGCTTCGCGCTGACGGCCGGCTGAGCCACGCGAGCGCGAAGGTCGCGGCCAGCGTCGGCAATGCCGAGCCGAACTGCGGTGCCCATTTGGCCAGCGCGTGGTAAGCGGCAATGCCCGCGATCCAGATCAGCGCGGCGCCGAAATCGATCTTCCGCGCACCGCCTACCGACACGGACTGTCCGCTGCCAAGCCGCCCGATGATCACGCCGTAGAGCGGCACGAACACTGAGCTCAACAGCAGCAGGAAGGGCTCCAGCGTGTGCATCGGCAGCACCAGTGCAAAAGCGGTGCACAGCGCGGCCAGCAGCAGGCCCCAGCGCTTCACGCTCCAGCGCGGCAGCAGGCTGTGCGTGGACACCGAACCCGAATACACGTCGCCGTAGGCGTTGTCGAGCTCGTCGATCAGGATCAGGCCCAGCGCCAGCAGGCCGCCTTGCGCGAGCAGCAGCGCCGTCACCAGCTCGGTGCCCGGCTCGGCCACGCTCACCACCATCACGCCCAGCGCATAGCACCAGATGTTGGCCAGCGCATAGCCGAGCCAGGTGCCGCTGAAGGCGCTCCTCAGGCCCCCGGTGCCGCGCTTGCCGTGCCGTGCGTAGTCGGCCACCAGCGGCAGCCATGACACCGGCATCGCGATCACCAGGTCCAGCGCGCCGAACATGCCCATGCTGCCGTCGCCCGGCCGCGCCCAGAACGCGTCGAGTCCCTTGGCATGCAGCCGCGTCGCGAACTGCCAGCTGAGCCACAGCAGCGACAACACCACCAGCGGCAGCCCGAAGCGGCTGACGAAGCGCCGCACCAGCTTGACCATCGAGCCCGCGAGCAGGGCCAGCAGCACAGCGCCCCAGAGCAGCGTGGTCAGCACGCCGCCCCATGCCGAGCCGATTGAGGGGCCGAAGGCCGCCTGGCCGATGGCCTGCGTGCCCTCGCGCATGACGACCAGCTCGAAAGTGGTCCAGCCCACCAGCTGCACGATGTTCAGCAGCACCGGCAGCCGCGCGAAGGCGCTGCCGTAGGTGGCGTGCATGAGGCCGGCGCTGGCGAGGCCGCTCTCGCAGCCGAGACGCGCGGTCCAGGCCAGCAGGCCCGCGCCAAGGCAGGAGCCCAGCACGATGGCGATGGCCGCGTCCCGCGTGCCCACCGCAGGCACGAGGTAGGCGCCGATCTGCATCACCAGCAGGCCGACGCCCAGGCTGAACCACAGCGCGGCGTGGTCGTGCCAGCCGAACACGCGCCTGGACGCGGGCAACGGCGTCAGCGCCTCGTTGGATGAGGCGGATCCGGCGTTGCTGCTGCGAACGTTGTTGTTGTCGTCTTGTGCCATCCGTTTGCTCCAGTGCAAAAGGTTTGGCAGGTGGGCGGGGCCCGAGCGACACGGTCGTCACGCGAGACAACGTGAGCGGCCAACCGGACCAGCTTCCCTGCGCGAGGATTACCTCGGGCTCACAAAATAAATGTGAGCGCAATCAGGTTCAAAGGGACTTTCTCAGCCAGATCAGCGAACCGACCCAGCACCCCTAGCGAACGAGCATTTTAAGCACTGTGAGCTTGGAGGGGGGACCACGGCACAATCTCGCCACAACAACGAGGAGCAACTGGTGCAAGTCGACCTTACTTGGCTGCTGGATTTCAAAGTGTTGGTGGGCGGACTTTGGTCTGCAATGTTGGTGGTGGTGGGAGGTGTTCTCGTCGTAGTTCGTGGACGTGTACGGGTCTTGCACTTCGTCGCGTCACACACGGCGATTGCTATGTCTGCAAAGGATGATTCCTTCGGTCACATTGAGGTCCATCTTTCCGGCGGGCCGATCGATCGCCTCTGGATGACCACAGTGACACTGACAAACGATACGGGCAAAGACTTTGAGGCTCTACCTGTTCGCATCTACACGCAAGACGACACGTTGCTCTTTGGAGAGCGAACGGAAATCACAGGGACGACTTTCCAGATCAGCCGTTCGCCTGAAATGATGAAGAAGCTTGAGTTGACTCCTGGCACGCCTCCCACCCCAGAGCAGCAGCACATATTTACTCACCAACGAGACTACGTGGTGCCGGTCCTCAATCGCGGAGAGTCGGCGAAGTGGTACTTGTTAACTACAGTGAAACCAGTTCCTGAAGGCCAAACCCCAATACAAGGTCCTAGCGTGTGGTGTGACTTATTGAAAGCGGGCGTCAAGTTGCGATACCGAATTGTCGGGCCGCAGGTTCTTGGGGTTCCGATAAAAACCGCAGTAGGAATCGGTTTTGTCGTGACCCTCCTCACCTATGCAGCGTCGATCGCCTTCAACACACCACCGTGGATTGCAGCGCTTCCCAGTGCGATTGTGGGGTTCCTTGCCCCGATCATCGGAGCATATGTCTATAAGGCGGCACGCCTCATACTGCCGATGGTGTTGCACTGAGCTGTTTCAAAAGAGCGGGAAACGGAACTTGGCGGATGAACCCACACCGCTTTGGCTGAGCCTGGCTTGCGCGGCACGGAGCACACTGAAAAGTTGTGCTTCTTATTGAACTCGGGTCATTCTTTTAATTTCGGGTGCGGCAGATGGATGTTTTGGAAAAACAATATTTCTCTAGGCCGAGAAATCATATTACTACGCGGCACTATGTTTTATCTCTGATCGAGTCCGGTCGAATTCTGGAGGCTTCTTTTTATTGCAAAAAGATGTTGGATGAAACGCCAAGGAATAAAAGTGCAAATAGTTTGGCGTTTTTTCTGGCTATATGGAGGATGGATCCGGCGGTAGAAAAATATGACGAGGCTCTTGTTAATTCTGGCGCAGCACTTAAAGATCGACTCGTCCTTCATTGTCGATACTATTTTGCATTCCGTATTGAAGGAAAACTCAGGGACGCTTTGAGCGCTCTAATGGACGAAGATCTTACAGATGTTGAATCCATTGGAGTCGTTCTTGAAGGTATTTTGTGGTTGAAGGATCCACATCTTGCGAGTAAATTTATCACTCTTTATATGAGGAGAAATACTCAAATTTCACAGCAAGCCGCAAGAGAATTTAAAAAAATCCTGCAAACTAGATTAGTCGAAATTCTATCGTCCATGAGCAGGGGGGTACGTGGCTAATTTTTATGTCTGCAAATTGCTGAAAAAGCCAGGAATTGCAGTGCCGAGTACCATTGTCTATGGGGATGTGGAAATTCGTTCGGCTAAAAATCGGACTGCACACGAGACAAGCATCTTGCGAGAGTCGATTGCATCCACGAAGCTTGAGTCAGAGATTGATTTTGAGATTTCCTGCCAAATTGCAGTTGTAGTTCAGGCTGATAATTCAGATGATGCTGATATCCTCGCAGACCAGCATTTCGTACAGGTACTCGATTTGTTAACTGTTGAGTACACCATGAGTCACCTTGCCGTGGCCCATTGCGGGTATGTAAAAAATCTTGACACCGGAGAGTACCGGGCAATTGCGAATCAGTTGTTCAGTCCGCCGATGTTGTTCATCAGATCGCTCACCTCAATGCAACAGATAAATTTGACACAGACTCTTGCATATCGCAGTGGCGAATTGTCCAATAGATATAGGCGATCAATTCACTGGTCAAGAAATGCGAGATGGGAGGAAAGCATACACCTGAGTCTTTTGTACTGTTGGTTTGCAATCGAGGCTCTATTTAAAGAGAATGAGCATGATGATGTTAGTAGCCCATTAATGCTTTTTCTTGGATTTCCTGGAAATTCCTATTCGAAACATATTTCCCGAGATTTGTTAAGGCAACTTTCCGAAAACTCATCGTACCTGAAATGGAAAAAGCAGATTAAAACCGTGGTGGACAAGATCCGAGACTTTCGAAACGCATCGGTGCATTCCGGGTTTCGAAGCATCGATTGCGCGCCGGATGATTTGAGGCTTTACAGTCGCCTGATGTCAGTTGGACTCGCGCGGTGCCAAAGAGCAGTGCAGACTGGAATTTTGAATAATTTGAGAACTGTCGCCGAATTCAAAGAGTATGCTGGCCTGATATTTGAAAATCACCCGAATGTTGAGCAGGACATTGTTGACACAATTATTCATATTCTCGATCATGATGATTTGAAGTACGCTCAGCGCACACATTTCTAGGCCAATTTTTTATAAACAAATCACTCAGCTTGCGAGGATTTGGTTTAGGGGATCAACTTGATTTTTTGCGCGGTTGCAGCGGCAGGCTCAGTACGCGAAGAAACCCCTTGCCCTGCAAGACGTTCCGGTAGCAGTTCACCGCTACCGCCTCAGCCTCCTTTGCGACATCGGCGCCTGCGGCGATGACCTGGCCATCGTCTGTGACGATCGCTAACTTGGCCGGTTTCCCATAGAACGTCACGGTAAGTCCCTCGTGAGAGACAGCGCTGATAACGACGCCTTTAATAGCACCGGTTTTTTGCTCACCGATCATGCCGCCGCTCCCTGTATACAGTTCAAGTCGACTTGGTACCTGTTAAGTACCTCCAACTGCAACTCGTGCAACTCGATCGTCGTTGAGATCGCGTCTAGCTCGAGCAGATGCAGCGGCGTAGAGTTCCAAACGCCATCGTCCATAGCCCGACGGCCGATCTCCTGCAGGGCCACGGCCGCGCTGTGAAGGTGCTCGGTCAGGCCGCGCACGATGCCGCGCCGCTCGAGCGATTGGGCCCAGCAAATCGCACAGGCCACGGTCGACCATTCGTGTTCGGTGGCCACGCCTTCGCGCAATGCGCGGGCAGCAGCCTGCAGCGTGGCGACGGTGGCGCAGATCTGGGCGGTATTCATCGTGCCACCCAGTAGAAGAGGCAGGTAACCAGGACGATCACGATGCCGGCCGCAATGGACTTCGGTTGCTCGGTCACGGCTGTTGCTCCTGTGTCGTGCCACCTGCGGCGAGCGAGAGCTGGCGGTTGGCGAGTTGAAGGGCGGTGAGCGCCGTCGCGAAAGCATTCCAGTGCTTGATCGCTTCGCGCTGAGTCGGTCGATAGAAGTCGTCGCTAGGCATGTAATGCAGGCAGCCTTCGTTGGCGATGCCGTCTTGCGGCCCGATACCTTCGGCGGTCGAGCACATGACGACCTTGAGGCAGTCGCTCGTTGGCGTCTCGCTGAACTGCCAAAGCTCGGCAGCGGCTCCACAGCAGGGACACGGCGAGATCTTCTGGCCGTCGACTGGCGTCAAAGGCTTGTACATGTCATGGATGGCCGCTGCGGTCAAGGTAATTCGCTCAAGTTGCTGATGGAGCGGGTCAAGACCAACCCCCGAAGCCTCTTCCTGGTCGGCGGCACGCCTACGGCGAAGAATGCCAGTGCGATCGAAGCAGAGATGCGCACCACGGACAAGCGCTATTTCCACGTGCCGTGCCACGGATGCGGCGAGGCTCACGTCCCGGACTGGGAGCATGTGACCATCCCCGAGGATGAGAACGCCGAGAACCATGAGGTCTATGGCCGGTACCAGCCGGATGCTGCGTTCTACACCTGCCCGCACTGTGGAGAGCTGTGGAGCGATGACCAACGCATCGCGAACCTGCGGCGCGCCGAGCGTGACGGCTTCGGCTGGATCCCGTCAGCTGTGGGCGCGACGCCAGGCTACTACCTGAACGAGCTGCTCAGCACGTTCGACGGATCCCGCGTGCCGGTGCTGGCACGCAAGTACCTCGAGGCCAAGTGCGAGCTGGACAAGGGCGACCCCACGGACATGATCGCGTTCTGGAACAGCACGCGTGGCCTGACCTGGGAGTACCGCGGCGAGCTGCCGGAAGAAGACACGCTGCGCGAGCGTGCGGAGTCATACGTGGAGTGGAGCTGCCCGGTCGGCGGCCTGGTCGTGCTGATGACCGTGGACGTCCAGCATGACCGCCTCGCCGTGACGGTGTGGGTCGTTGGCCGCGGTGAGGAAATGTGGCTCGCGTTCTGGGGCGAGTTCTACGGTCAGACCGTGGTGAGCCACGCAGGGGCCTGGATCGAGCTCGAGGCAGCGATGGGCCGCCGCGTGAAACATGCGACCGGCGTGGCTCTTCCTATCGCTGCGGTGGCCATCGACTCGTCGGACGGCCAGACCAGTGAGGCGGTCTACGCCTTCGTTCGCAAACATAACCGGCCTGAGCGTCCGGTGTACGCAGTCAAGGGGGCATCCGATTCCGTGGGCAAGGTGGAGATCTGGTCGCCGCCGAAGGCCATCGATCCGAATGCGAAGGCAACCAAGGCATCGCGCGCTGGCGTGAGAACCCACATCGTCGGCACGGCAAAGGCCAAGGATCTGATCCTCGGCTGGTCGGAGCAGGCGGGCCGGGTTCGCCTCGAGGGCAACGGGCCGGCCCGCATGCATTGGTATGAAGGCGTGCGAGACGACTTCTACGAGCAGCTGCTCAGCGAGATCAAGATCCCCGGCCGCATCAACAAGGCCCGCCGTGAGTGGAAGGTCCGAACGGACCGTCGCAACGAAGCGCTCGACTGCACCGTCTATGCGTTATGGCTGTCGCGTGCGCTGCGCCTCCATCTGCGCAAGGCGCAGCAATGGGACTACGCCGAGCTCAAGGTGCGGCAAGCGCCGCTGATTGTTGAGGACGAACCGCCGACGGAAGTGCAGACATCTGCACCGGCGCCAACGCCCGCTCCCGACCCGTCGTCATCACCACCAGCGTCCGCACCTGACCCGTCGCCGTCGCCGTCGCCGTCGCCGTCGCCGCCACCGGCACCGGCACCGGCACCGGCACCGGCAGCCCCGGCCCCTCGACGGGCCCCGCCACCTCCGCCGAATCCCTTTGCATCTGAAGACTGGAGCAGTCGCCTATGAACCAACGACCACCGCAAACACTCGGGCAGGCAGAGGATGCAGCTGTGCAGCTTGAGCACGACTTCGTCGGCATCATCCGTGACGAGATCGGCATGCACGAGCCGCTGGCGACGGTGTTCTCTCGCGCCTTGGTGCGAGGCTTGCGTCGCGTGCTGGGAGGCCAGGACCTGTACATCCCGACACCGGACAAGTCCGAGCGCGACACTTCGATCCGCCGCGACTACAACGGGCAGAACATGGACGAACTGATGCGGCTTCATGGCATTGGCAGAACGCGCTTTTACGAGATCATCGGACAGCGGCCGAGGCGAGCCGATCTGGGGGACGTGAAAAATCCGGAATCGTCCCTAGAAAGCGGACGACCAAACGGCTACGGTGGCGGTCTATGACCACAGCAACCGACATGCTCGCCAGTTATCTGGCCGCCGAGGCCGACGTGCTCTCGGGAAAGACCATCCAGTTCAACGGGCGCACCGTCACGACGGAAAACCTCGCTGAGATTCGCAAGGGCCGCCTGGAGTGGGAGCGTCGCGTCAACGCCGAAGCCGGCGGAAAGCGTCCGTCCATCGGCGGCCTCTCATATTCCGTGGCCCGGTTCGACGGCCGCGACTGCGACTGAAGGCGCCGACACCATGAACATCATCGATCGCATCGTCGCCTGGCAGGACCCGATTGCGGGTCTGCGTCGCGCTCAGGCTCGTCGGGCCTTGGCCCACTATGAAGGGGCGAAGCCGAGTCGCCAACGCAAGTCGCGCACCGACAACAGCAGCCCGAACTCGCTGGTCGGCTCCGGCGCTGCCGCCCTTCGCGCGCACGCGCGATTCCTCGAGCGCAATCACGATATCTGCCGTGGGGCTCTTCGGGTGATGGTGAACAACATTGTTGGCGCGACGGGCATCGCGATCGAACCACAACCGCGGCGTGCGGACGGAACGATCCACACCGAATACGCTGCCGCCTTGCGCGAGGCCTGGCGAAACTGGCAGCGGAAGCCGGATGTGACCAAGCGGTACCGTTGGCCACTGGCTCAGCGGCTGTCGGCCTATACCTGGTTGCGGGACGGCGAGATGTTCGCGCAGCAGTTGATGGGTCCGGTGGCCTACCTGAACCACGACACCAAGGTGCCGTTCTCACTCGAGCTGCTCGAGCCAGACTTTGTGCCGTTGGACTACGACGATCTGGGCAAGAACATCCGGCAGGGTATCCAGTCGAATGCCTGGGGAGAGGCCACGAACTACTGGACCTACAAGGGTGATCCGCGCGAAGGGATGACGTTTCTTTCCGATAGCGGCCTCAAGGCGATTCCGGCTTCCCGCATGCTGCAAATGGCGACCCTGGACCGCCTCCACCAGCAGCGAGGTGTCTCGGAGTTTGCAAGCGTCATCACGCGGATCGAGGACCTGAAGGATTACGAGGAAAGCGAACGGATCGCGGCGAAGGTTGCTGCGTCAATGACGGCGTATGTGAAGCGGACCGACCCCGAAGTCGGGTACAGCTCGGAAAACCTGCCGAAGTCGCAGGCGTTGAGCACCGCGTACTGCTGCCACTCGGACACAGGGTCGGACGCCGGGAACGGCGTGCCCGCCACCTGCCCGGCCTCCATCGCGTAGAAGAAGCCCGGCTCTTTCTTCGCCGTCGCACGCCGGAGGCATGCATCGACGTGCTCACGGCCCCATTCGAGGCGCATGCGTGCGATCCACTGGGCGGTCATCGGCATGCGCTCGCGCATGTCCGGCTGCTTGGCTGGCTGGTTCATGGTGCTTTTCTCCCGCTGGCGGTCGTGGCTGGACGGGGGGTGGACGGCGCAAACCCGCATGGATGCTGGATCCGTCCATCTGTCCACCCCGACCAAGGTGTGTGGGTGAGCCGCGCCCGTGCGCGCGTGCACACACGCGCCCACCCGTGTGTGCGCATGCGCATGTGTGTGAGGCGAAAACCCCGAAGGGGTTGGACGGCTGGACGTACCGGGAATTTCCCCAGCAGAATCAACAACTTGCGCCGTCCACCCCAGGTGGACGTAGGGTGGACGGGCTGGACGGCGGTGGCGTCAGGACCATCGGGGCAGACGTGTAGACGCCTGCTCCGCTGGGGCGAGACCAACCCGCATGGCATCCAGCCAGGCGCGCAGTGTTGAGGTCAGAACGGCAGGTCATTGTCGCTCTCGTCCTCGAAGGGTGGTGGCCCGTCATCAGCGGGCCTGGGCGGCGGCGCAGCGGCCTCCGGTCGGGGCAGGCGTCGATAGCCGCGCCTGCGCTTGCCTGTGGTCTCCCTGTAGCGCTCGAAGCCGAGCGCCTTCATGCAGTTGACGATGCGGGTGCCTTCGCGGCGAGCCTTGTCGGCGGCGAGAACTGCAGCGGCGTCCGGTGCAGACGTCTGCACGGCGGTTTGTGCAGGCACGGTGGCGTTTCCGCCGCCGGCCGCAGCGGCGCCGGACGCACCAATGGCGCTCAGCAGCAGGAGGGAACGGAGTTTCATAGGGTCCTCTTCAGCGGAATTTGCGGCAGGTGCCGCGGATGGGCACGAGGCCAGCAGAGCAGCTGGCACCGAGCGGTAACGGTTGGGGGGAAGATCGCGAGCGGCACTGGCTGCGACCGGCATGGCATCGGTGATGCCGTCAATGAACTTGGCGGCGAGCGCCTCTTCCGCGGTGTAGTAATGGTCTTGGCCGTCGGTCACGAGGGCCAGCATTCCGGGCTGATCGCCGGTGCGCAGGGCGTAGCTGGTCGACATGGCGGAAGCCCATGTGTCCAGTTGGTCCGCTGTCTCGCGCAGCTCGGCGCTATTGCCACCCGTGTACGTCCAGGGCGCGTGAATCATCAGCACCGCGTTGTTCGCCATGTGGACGTGGTCGCCAGCCATGGCGATCAGGCTCGCGATGGAGAAAGCCATGCCGTCGATCTCGGTCGTGATCGTGGCCCTGTGTCGGCGAAGCGCATTGAAGATGGCGAGACCATCCGGCACGCTGCCGCCGAAGCTGTTGATGCGAACGGTGATCTGGTCCGCGTCGATGGCCTGCAACTCGCGCACGAACGACGAAGCGCTGACGGTCTCTTCCCACCAGCTTTCGCCGATGTCGCCGTAGATGTAGATCTCTGCGGCCGCAGCGACGCCCAGCGCGGCTGCGGCCAGTGCTGTGCGACGGCGAATTGCGTACCAGGAGCTTTTTGCTTTCATGAGCTGAGTGCCTCGTGCATGGAGGCACCCAGTGTCAAAAAAACGTCGTCCGCTTTCTAGGGAAGAAAGCGGATTATTTAGGCCCTAGCGACCTGGCAGTGGCGCCGCCCGCGGGCCATGCAGCGGCGGAACGTCAATGAAACTTTGGATCAAGCACCGGCGACATTGGAGGCGCCGGTTAGAGCACAAACCTTTCCACGGAGTGCCATCGCGGCCGAAGGTCAGCTCTCGCAAACGGCCAAACGCGGTGCCGCGGCACAATGCCGCTCATGATTTCGTCAGCCCACGCGCAAGCTGCCCCTACGACCGCAGCTTCTGCGCCAACCCAAACACCCTCCGCCCCTCGATTGCCCGACGTCACTCCTGCGCCGATTGTGACCACTGCAGAACAGCCAGTCATAAAACTGATGATGGCCCCAAAACCGGAATTCTGGGAAGGGCCCGGCTTCATGCCGGCGATAGCTGCCATCGTCGCTGTGGCCATCGCTTACTTCAGCTTGCAGGAGAGCACCAAGAAGCAGATTAAGGCAACCAGAGATCAAGCGCAGATAGATCGCTTAATGGCAGCTAGGCGCGAGAACTACGAAGACTTCGTTGACAAGTTCATGGGTGCCCAATCCATGTTCGCAGCCATGATCCGTATTGATCACGAGTCGGCGGAATTTGGGCAACAACTTCGAGATTTTGGTGCTCCCGTAAACAAGACTTGGCTGCTGAGCGAACAAGCTACGGCATTGAAAGCACGTGATCTCCTGTCGCATCTTGAACGCAACTGGGCGGAACTCAGGCCATTGGCCGAGGCAATTCAGAAACAGCGAACCATCTTGAAATCGCAAAGGGTAGTACGAGAAGAGTCTTTTGCAAAACAGCAAGAGCTTGAAATATCCGGCCTCATTGGGACTGCTGTAAGAGCAGCGCACTCAAACGCCAAGGCGGTCTATGAAGAAGCTGCGAGGACCATTTCGGATCTCAACTCGCTGATCAATAAGAACACTGAAGATTTTGGAAAAAGGTTGCTGGAAATGCAGCCCGCAGTGATTGAAAAGTTTGATGCCCTGATGTATCTCGCGCGCAAGGAGATGGGGATCAAGGAAGACGACGAGCTTAGAAGCCAGTCCGACAAATTGGCACAGACCATGAAAGAGGGCATCGAGCAAATTCTCACGGACATGGACAAGATGTCCGCCTCCAACGCTACCCGTGTGCGCGGAGCGGAATTCAAGTAGCGGCGAGTTCCGGACGGCCCTCTGTATCCGGCACTGCGCCATGCGCATTCATGAGCCATGCCCTTTCATCCATTTCTGGACAACACAACCTCGTACACATGACGCGACGCCAGCCCCAACCCGCAGTTCTTCCGTTTCAACGCAGCCGGGCGGCCCGGAGCAAAGGTGCTGCGGCTGCGTCGACTTACCTTGAAAAGTGGTCATATGTAGCCACCATTGTTTCAAGTGCGGTGGCTGTTGCTGCACTGATCTTCGGCAGCTACCAGTTTTATATAACTCTAACTGAACAAAGAGAGACAGCTCGCATTCAGCAAGCTGCCCTCACCAACGAACAACATGCCAAGGCTGGCGAGTTCTTTCAGAAGTACATCGAACTTGAGATGGAGCCTTATCAGGAGCTGCCGGAGCAGCAGGCCGACGAAGCTCATTTCATAAAAGCGCAAAAGGTGCTCATCATCTTGAACACTGTCTATTTGGTGACCAAAGGCGAAAAGGACTGGCAAGAGATAGTTCGGTGGTCGGTCCGGGATTCGCGACCCATAGCGTGGGCCGTTCGGGAAAGAAAGGTGATGTGCTTGGCGCTCACCAAAGACTTCAGAACGTTGGTGGAGTCAATCTCCGACGAGCCTGAGCCGAAGATTTGCAACGACATGAGTTACTAGAAGGTTTTTCTGCACTCAAGCGGCGGGCGTCAGCTTCAGTCTATCCCTCGTCGTCTTTGCTTCCATTCCCGGCCGATTGCGGTGGCACAGGCGCTCCGGGTGACGATGCGATGTTGCTCGAGAACATAAGGGCCCGCTCTGCTGCCATACGACGGAACTCGCTGACCTACTCGAGCACGTCCCTCGGGTTTCCGCCGCGACGGCGGATCACTTCGACTTCGCTCGCGAATCCGGCCTGCACGAGCTTCTCCCAGGAAAGCGCCTCTTTCAAGGGGTCGATCCACGGCATGCTCTGCCCGATGAACAGCGCGTCGTCTTCGGTGTCGGACGCAACATCGCGCGGCCGCGGCACCACGCCGCTGAGGTTCGCGACCTGCACGAAGGATTCGTAAGTCGGCTGGACCAGCATCCCGACGAACTCATCGGCCAGCACGGCGTAGTGCACCCATTGCTCGACCAGCTCCTGGCGCTGCGCACTGTACGTGCCGTTGTAATCGCGGCTGACACTGGAGTAGCTGGCACCGATGCCGGCCGCGAACGCGCGCAGTTGACCGGAGCGCCAAGTCACAAGATTGGGGTTCGGGCGTTTGCTATCGATCATGCCAATCTCTTCGCCCACGGTCAGCGAGTCGATGATCATGCCGGGCTGCATGCGAAGGTCTCGCGGGATCGGTGTTCCACTCCATCACCAGGTCGATCGGCGTGCGTGCCCCCGACTGTGAATCGCCCATGTCGTGCACGCCGTAGTCGACGATGCCTTCAGCCGCTCGCGGCTGTAGACCTTGCCGTCGCTGGCCGTGACGACGGAAATGCCGGCGGAGATGATCGCCGTCAACTGCGCCTGCGCCTGGATCGGTTCGGCTCGTGAGAGCCGATCAAGGCCCTCGACGACCAGGAACGACCCGGCGGGCACCTGGCCATCCTCAACAGCCTTGAGAAAGACCCCTAGGGCACCTTTCTTGACGTGGCGCTGGTGGAAGGCCGACAGGCCCTCGTCACGCATCGAGAGCGATTCGTCGAGGATGAGGGAGTGTTCTTTTGCCCACGCTGCTGCGTAGGCGCCTTGGCGTTCGGAGCTTGCACCGCCGGCCTGGCGGGCATCGCTGAAACGCATGTAGCTGTAGACCTTGGCCGTCATGCAACGCAGTTTACTTAGCGCGCATGAGGTTTACCTCAATCAGGTTCAAAGGGACTTTCTCAGCCGGACGGCAAGCCGTGCAGCACCCCTAGCAATTGCGCCGCGGGCAACCCACGGCGCGGCCCGGAGTTTATCCGCTGCGGGGAAGCCGCAATGGCAGGCGTGCCTTTGCAGGCAAGGGGAAACCCTCGGGCCGCGCGTGCCCCCGCGCGAGAATCGCCGCGCCCGGAACAACAAAACAGAAGAAAAGGGCGCGCGTGCCGATAAGCAGACAGGAAACAAAAAAAGGGAGAGGGAAATTGCATGGCCGATGAGGATTTCAAGGGCGCACGCCTGCGGCGTTTCAGGGTCGACGTGGGCTCCATCATCTGCGCCGTCGCGCTGGTGCAGTCGCTGTTGCTGGTGGCCTTCGGCTACTGGGCGGCGGAGAAGCTGGTGTCCAAGGTGGGCACGGCCGCGCACAAGACCAACCACGACCGTGTCGAGGACAACGTGCTGGCGTTCCTCGCCAAGACCGAGGGCGTCATCCGCGCCATCGCCGATTCGCCCAGCGTGCACGCGACCGGGGAAGACGGCGAGCAGACCGCCGAGATGCTCTGGACCATGCTGGAGCAGACCCCCGAGCTCGACAGCATCAACGTGGCCACCGACGACGGCCATGTGCTGATGGCCGTGCGCTACCCGGTTACGGCCATCCGCCAGGTACTGCGCGGCCCGGACTTCAGCACCGAGACCTGGCAATACAAGAGCTCGCCGGACCTCGACGGCGGCGACGCCAGGCAGCGCTTCGCGACGACGTCCATCTCCTCCTACCGCAGCGACTTCGACCCCGAGAAGCGAACCTGGTACAGGGCGGCGGTGAAGGCGAAAGGCCCGGTGTGGACCGAGCCCTTCCTGATGAGCGACGCGCAGGAACTCGCCGTCGGCCACGCACGGCCTTCCGGGCGAGTCGACGACGAGGGCCACCGGCGCGGGCTCGTGGTCGACGCGAATGTGTCGCTGGGGCATCTGTCGAGGCTGGTGCGCATCTTCGGCGCGCTCGGCAGCGGCGACAGCGCCTTGCTGAGCTCCGACCATCATGTGATCGCCCGCAGCGACCATCCCGACCCGGTGCGCGAGCTCGAGTCGCCCGACACCGGCGTGCTGGGCGCCATCCACGCTCACATGCTCGCCAAGAGCACGGCCGGCGGTGCCGACGACCTGGCTTTTTCGATGGCGCACGACGGGCGCAGCTACCTCGTGCAGACCTCGCACATCCCCCACACGCGCTGGCAGCTCGTCAGCTGGGAGCCCGAGGAGACGGTGCTCGGGGGCCTGCAGCGCTCGGTGCTGTGGGCATTGCTCATGACGCTCAGCTTCCTCGGACTGGCGCTGTTGCTCTCGCTGCGCTTGTCCAAGCTGGTGACAGGGCCCATCGAGAACCTTTCGCGCGTCGCGCGCCGCATCGGTCGGCTGGAGCTGGACAACCTGCCGCTCGAGCCGAGCCGGGTGCTGGAGGTCCAGCATCTCAACCAGGCGCTGGACGAGTCGGCACGCAGCCTCCAGGCGTTCAGGAAGTTCGTGCCGGTCGACATCCTGCGCCAGCTCGTGGTCAAGGGCCACGCGCTGACGCCCGGCGGTTCGCCGCGGCGCGTCACGGTGATGTTCACCGACGTGGAAGGCTTCACCAGCATCTCCGAATCGATGCAGGCCGACGTGCTCGTGAGGCAGCTGACCGAGTACTTCAACCTCGCGTCCGGCATCTTCGCGCGGCACGGCGGCGTGGTCGACAAGTTCATGGGCGACGGCATCATGGTGCTGTGGGGCGCCCCGGCCGACCTGGAAGATGCGGAGTACCGCGCCTGCCTGGCGGCGCTCGAGCTGCATGACCGGATGAGCGCGCTCAACGCCAAGTGGCGCGCCGAAGGCCTGCACGAGTTCCGCACGCGCATCGGCATACACACCGGACTTGTGATCGCCGGCGTGCTCGGCTCGAGCAACCGACTGTCGTACACCGCCATCGGCGACACCATCAACGCGGCAAGCCGCATCGAGGCCGCCAACAAGGAACTGGGCACGCGCACGCTGATATCGCAGGACACCTTCGACGGGCTGGGCGGGCGCCTTGCCACGCGCCGCATCGAGGAGCTGGCCGAGCTGCGCGGCCGGCAGACGCGCATGGTGCTGTACGAGCTGCTGGGGCCTAGGCCCCCGGCCTGACCCTGCGCGCGAAGGCTTCGAGCCCGTCGATGGTCATCTGGATGTGGCGCTCGAAGCTGCTGTCCAGCGGCACGGCGGTGCCGTTGTCCCAGCGCATGATGAAGGCCTTGTTGGCCAGCAATGGCAGGTTGCGCGCGAGCACCGGGTGGTCGAGCGGGCGGATGGTGTGCACGCGTTCGCGCAGTTCCTCGGCCCAGGCCTGGGTGTTGTCGGCGGGCAGGGGCGAGAACTCCATCGTCAGGAAACCCAGCATCGCCGCGATCACGCAGTTGTAGGCCTCCAGCAGGGGTTCGCCCTCGAAGCCCGCCTCGGTCAATGCGGCCAGGACGCCTTCGACCAGCTCCGTCGGCAGGCTGCCGTTGGACACGAGTTGCGCGCCCAGCAGCTGCGCGACGTTTGGGTGCTGCTGCACGGCGTCGCGGCAGCGGCGGAACAGCTCCGCGATCCATGCCTGCCATTCGAGCTTGCCCGCAGGCGGCGCAACGCCGGCCATGACGGCGGCCGCCACCTCGGCCAGCAGGGCTTCGCGCGTGCTGACGTGCCAGTGCACCGTCGCCGGATACACGCCGAGCTGCGCCGCCACCTCGCGCATGCTGAACGCGCCGAGGCCGAATTCGTCGATCTGCGCCAGCGCGACTTCGGCGATGCGCTGTTTCGTCAGTTCGCCGCCGCCGGCGGGGCGGCCAGCGGAGCGGGGCTTGGGTGGCGAGGTCGTCTTCATGGTCGACGCCATTGTGCTGCAGTTCAATTGATCGTATAAACAATATTAATTGTTCAGTGACCAATTAATCCCTGTCTGCAAATTAAGGACATCCGCCATGACCCATGCCGCCATAGACCAGGCCCTTGCCGATGCGTACCGGCGCTTCACCGACGCCAATCCGGCCAGCCAGCGCCAGTTCGAGGCGCAGGCGCGCTACATGCCCGGAGCCAACAGCCGCTCCGTGCTGTTCTACGCGCCGTTCCCCCTGACCATCGCCAGGGGCGAAGGCGCCGCGCTGTGGGACGCCGACGGCCATCGCTACGCCGACTTCATTGCCGAGTACACGGCCGGTGTCTACGGCCACTCCGCGCCGGAAATCCGCGATGCGGTCATCGAGGCGATGCAGGGCGGCATCAACCTCACCGGGCACAACCTGCTCGAAGGACGGCTGGCCCGGCTGATCTGCGAGCGCTTTCCGCAGATCGAGCAGCTGCGCTTCACCAACTCGGGCACCGAGGCCAACCTGATGGCGCTCACGGCGGCGCTGCACTTCACGGGGCGCAGGAAGATCGTCGTGTTCTCCGGCGGCTACCACGGCGGGGTGCTGGGCTTCGGCGCCAAGCCTTCGCCGACCACCGTGCCGTTCGACTTTCTCGTGCTGCCCTACAACGACGCGCAAACGGCCCGTGCGCAGATCGAACGGCACGGCCCCGAGATCGCCGCGGTATTGGTCGAGCCCATGCAGGGCGCGAGCGGCTGCATTCCGGGGCAACCCGACTTCCTGCAGGCCCTGCGCGAGTCGGCCACGCAGGTGGGCGCGCTGCTGGTCTTCGACGAAGTCATGACCTCGCGGCTCGCGCCGCATGGGCTGGCGAACAAGCTAGGCATCCGTTCGGACTTGACCACGCTGGGCAAGTACATCGGCGGCGGCATGTCTTTTGGTGCGTTCGGCGGGCGCGCCGACGTGATGGCACTGTTCGACCCGCGTACCGGTCCGCTGGCCCATTCGGGCACCTTCAACAACAACGTGATGACGATGGCGGCCGGCTATGCCGGGCTCACGAAGCTCTTCACGCCCGAGGCGGCCGGTGCGCTGGCCGAGAGAGGCGAGGCACTGCGCGCGCGGCTCAACGCGCTGTGCGCGAACGAGGGCGTCGCCATGCAGTTCACCGGCATCGGCTCGTTGATGAACGCGCATTTCGTGCAGGGCGATGTACGCAGCAGCGAAGACCTGGCGGCGGTCGACGGCCGGCTGCGGCAGCTGCTGTTCTTCCACCTTCTGAACGAGGGCATCTACAGCTCGCCACGCGGCTTCGTCGTGCTGTCGCTGCCGCTGACGGATGCAGACATCGACCGCTACATGGCCGCCATCGGCAGCTTCATCGGCGGGCACGGGGCGCTGCTGCCCCGCGCGGACTAGCGGATCAGGCCTTGCGCACGCCCAGCAGCTCGTGCAGCCGCGTGCTGGTGGTCGTGTACTGCAGCGGCACGGCCTTGCCCGGGAACACGATGGCCGTGGCGCCCCAGGCAGCCAGCGTGGCCTCGTGGAAGCCGCAGACGATGAGCTTCTTCTTGCCCGGGTAGGTGTTGATGTCGCCCACCGCGAACACGCCGCGTTCGCGGGTTTCGTATTTCTCGGTGTCGACCGGCACCTGCTTGCGCTCCAGTTCCAGCCCCCAGTCGGCGATGGGGCCGAGGCGCGGGGAGATGCCCAGGCAGGCGATCAGCGCGTCGAGCGGCAGGTCGAGCGTGGTGGCGTCGGGCGTGACGATCTGGAGCTGCTTGCCGTCGAACGCGCCGGGTTGGCCGACCTTGAAGGCCAGCTTGCCCTGCGCCACGAGCCGGCGCATGGCCGCGACCGTGGCCTCGTCGGCCTGGAAACCGTCGCGGCGATGGACCAGCGTGACATGCGCGGCCGTGCCGGTCAGCGCAATGGCGGTTTCCAGCGCGACGTCGTCGCCGCCGTTGACCACGACGGCCTGCCCGGCGAAGCGGTCCAGCGAGTCGGGGTGATAGAAAAGAGACGTGCCCTCGAAGCGCTCGATGCCTTCGACGGCGATGCGCTTGGGCACGAAGGCCCCGACGCCCGCCGCGATGAATACCGTCTTCGCCATGAAGGCCTTGCCCGCCGAGGTGGTCAGTAGCAGCCGGCCGTCCGGTTGCCGGGCCAGCGTGGCCACCTGCTCGCCGAAGTGGAACTGCGGCTTGAAGGGCGCCACCTGCTGCAGCAGAGACTGCGCCAGGTCGCGCCCGCTGGTCACGGGCGTGCCGGGAATGTCGTAGATCGGCTTGCCGCCATACAGCGCCACGCACTGGCCGCCCGCGGCGGGCAGTGCGTCGACGATGTGGCAGGAGATTTCAAGCAGGCCCAGCTGGAAGGCCTGGAACAGCCCCACGGGGCCGGCACCGACGATCAGCGCGTCGGTCTCGATGGGATCGGCGATGGCGGCCGGCTGGTTCAGCGGACCAGCTCCCCGATCTTGTCCGTCTTGTCTTTCCATTCTTCGGCATCAGGCAGCGCGGGCTTGCGCTTGGTGATGCTCTTCCAGCCGTCGGCCAGGGCCAGCTCGGCGTTGATCTTGATGAAGGCGATCTGGTTGGCCGGCAGGTCTTCCTCGGCGTAGATGGCGTTGACCGGGCACTCGGGAATGCAGACCGCGCAGTCGATGCATTCGTCCGGGTCGATCACCAGCATGTTGGGACCTTCGCGGAAGCAGTCGACGGGGCAAACGTCCACGCAGTCGGTGTATTTGCAACGGATGCAGGCTTCGGAGACGACGTGGGTCATTTGTCTTTTGGCGTCAGAAGTGGTCGGGAAAAACCCTAGATTTTAGGCCTTTGCGGCGGCGGGCTGCACGAGCACCGCGGCAGCGGTCTTGTGGGAGGCCGTATCGACCAGCACCAGCGAGCCCAGCGCACGCGATTGCGTGAACGGCAGCACCGCCAGCGGCTGCTGCAGCGCCAGCACCACGTCGCCGATGGAGTTGGCTTCCAGCTGCGTTGCGGGCTCCGATTCGAGCGTGGTGATGTTCACCCGGTCGACGATGCGCGCCACCTTGGCCTTGACCCAGCGGTGGCCCTGCAGCGCCCAGTACACGCGGCCCGCGACCAGCGGCTCGTCGTCGAGCCAGGCCACGGTGGCGGTGATCTCGCGCACCGGCTCGAAGGCGCCGGGCGCCAGCAGCCAGTCGCCGCGCGACACGTCGACCTCGCGGTCGAGCACGATGCCGGCGCTGTGGCCCGCGTGCACCGACTTCGGCTGGCGCGTGTGGCTCAGCACCTGCGCCACGGTGGCGGTCTGGTTGCTCGGCAGCACGGTCACGCGCTGGCCGGGCTCCACATGGCCAGAGGCGACACGGCCCCAGAACACGCGTCGGCCTTGCGAGGTGTCGGCGGAGGCCGAGAACTTCTCGACCCACTGCACCGGGAAGGCGAAGGGCACGGCCTCGTCCTGCGCGGTCACGGGCAGCTCTTCGAGCAGCTCGAGCAGGCTCGGGCCTTCGTAGCCCACCCAGTCGGCGTGGCGCGTGGCCACGTTCCAGCCCTTGAGCGCCGAGATCGGCACGATGGCCCCGACCTGCACGCCAGCCGCTTCGGCAAAGGCGGTCAGTGCGGTCGAGATGCGCTCGAAGGCCAGGCCGGCATCAGCGATGGCGTCGAGCTTGTTCACCGCGAAAACGATGGACTGCACGCGCAGCAGATGGCACAGCAGCGTATGGCGGCGCGTCTGCGGCAGCAGCTCGCGCTTGACCACGGTGCCGTCTTCCACTTCGGCGGCCCAAGCCAGCTTGGTCGCGTCGACCAGCACCACGGCGGCGTCGGCGGCCGAGGCGGCGGTGACCATGTTGCGCGTGTACTGCTCATGGCCCGGCGCGTCGCCGATGATGAACTTGCGCTTGGCGGTCGAGAAGTAGCGGTAGGCCACGTCGATCGTGATGCCTTGTTCTCGCTCGGCCGAGAGGCCGTCGGTCAGCAGGGCGAGGTCGGTTTCGCCGCCGCGCTGCACGCCGGCCAGCTGGTCTTGCAGCACGGTCTTGCTGTCGACCAGCAGGCGGCCGATCAGCGTGCTCTTGCCGTCGTCGACCGAGCCGCAGGTGATGAAGCGCAGGGCGGTGCCGGTGTCGCCGTGGACGGTGGTGTTCACAGGGGTTGCAGTCGTCGTACTCATCAGAAATACCCGTCTTTCTTGCGCTTCTCCATGGAAGCTTCCGAAGTCATGTCGTCCATGCGGGTCGCGCCGCGTTCGCTCACGTCCACCGACAGGGTCTCGAGCACCACGTCGTCGGCATCGGCCGCCAGGCTTTCCACCGGGCAGGTGGTGGTGATGTCGCCCACGGTGCGAAAGCGCACGTCGCGCACCTGCACTGTCTCGCCGTCGCGCGGCGGGGTCAGGTCTGTCACGGGCACCAGCAGGCCGCGGCGCTCCACCACCTCGCGCTTGTGCGTGTAGTAGATCGAGGGCAGGCCGACTTCCTCGCGGGCGATGTACTGCCACACGTCGAGCTCGGTCCAGTTCGAGATGGGGAACACGCGGAAGTGTTCGCCCGGGGCCAGGCGCGTGTTGAACAGCGTCCACAGCTCGGGGCGCTGGTCCTTGGGCTGCCACTGGCCGAAGCTGTCGCGGTGCGAAAAGATGCGCTCCTTGGCGCGCGCCTTTTCCTCGTCGCGGCGGGCGCCGCCGATCAGCGCGTCGAAGCGGAATTCCTCGATGGCTTCCAGCAGGGTCACCGACTGGTGCGCGTTGCGCGACTCGCCCGGGTGGGCCAGGCGCACGGTGCCGCGCTTCATGGAGTCTTCGACGCTGCGCACGATCAGCTCGGCGCCCAGTTCCCTGGCGCGCTGGTCGCGATAGGCCGTCACTTCAGGGAAGTTGTGGCCGGTGTCGATCATCAGCAGCGGGTAGGGGATGCGGCCCACGCCGAAGGCCTTTTCCGCGCACTTCAGCAGCACCAGCGAATCCTTGCCGCCCGAGAACAGCAGGGTGGGGCGCTCGAAGGCGGCCGCCACTTCGCGCAGGATGAAGATGGTTTCTTCCTCCAGCGCATCGAGGTGCGTGTTGGACAGGTGTGCCGGCGGCAGCAGCAGATCGGTTTCGGTACGGGCGTTCATCGGATGGGGTGCTTGCTGGATGCTGGAAATCGGTGAGGCGCTGGCGCTCGCTCAGTGCGCGAGATGCAGGCCGCACTCGCGGTTGTCTTCGCCCTTGGTCGGGTCCACGTAGTCGAAGTTGTTCGGCAGGCCGTGCTTCACGCAGTACTCGTGAAGATCCTTGGACGACCAGTGCAGCAGCGGAGCCACCTTGATGAGGCCGTCGGGGTTCACGCTGACCGGGTCCATCTGCGCGCGCACGGCCGTGTCGGTGGCGCGCAGCGCGGTGAACCAGACCTTGGGTGCCGTCTCGCGCAACGCGCGGGCAAAGGGCTCCAGCTTCACTTCTTCGGTGAAGGCGGCGTGGCGCGGATCGTCCAGCGCCGGCGTGGGGCCTTCCACGGCTTCGCGATGCGCACGCGAGCGGCGCGGCAGGTAGATGTGCAGGTCCAGGGCCAGCTGCTTCGTCACTTCGTCGGCAAAGCGGTAGGTGGCTTCGGTGTTGTAGCCGTTGTCCATCCACACCACGGGCACATCGCGCTTCACGCGCGTCACCATGTGCAGGATCACGGCCTCGAACGGGCGGAAGTTGGTGGTGACGATGGCGCTCTGGCCCAGGCCGAGCGCCCAGTCCACCAGGCCCTCGGCGTTGCGGCCGAGTTCGGTGTTGATGCGTGCGAAATCGATGTCCGTTGCGGTGCTCATGTCGAGGATTCCCATTCGCTCTCAGGCGTCGGCCGCGAAGTGCGGCGCGGGCTGTACCGCGTCGCCCTGGTAGAAGGCGTTGAAGCGGTCGAACTGGCGCTGCGCGTCGGAGGCATCCACGCCTTCCTTGAGCACGGCGCTGGAGAAGCCGGTGCGTTCCATCTGCACCAGCTGGTCGATCAGCACGTCGCCCGTGGCGCGGATGTCGCCGGTGAAGCCCAGGCGGCGGCGCAGCAGGAAGGCCTGGCTGTAGGCGCGGCCGTCGGTGAACTTCGGAAAGTGCAGGTCGATGCGCTCGATGTCCGCCAGGCACACCTCGATCGCGAGCGGGTCGGCGTCGTTGGCCAGTTGCAGGACCTTCGGGTCGCCGTCGTCGATGTGTTCTTCGGCCGAGAGGATGTTCAGGGTTTTTTTCATGCTGCTTCCTCCACCTTGAAGCGCGCACCGTTGGCGGCGGCCTTGAACGGATCCGGGCCCACGCGGCGCAGTGTGTCGATGAAGTTCTCTCCGTTTTCACGGGTGTCGCGGTACGTGGTGAGCACGGCCTCGATCACGCCCGGCACTTCGGCCGCCGAGAAAGAGGGGCCGACCACCTTGCCGGCCTGCGGCGCGCCGCTGAGCGCGGAGCCGTCGGAGCCGCCGAGCGTGACCTGGTACCACTCCTTGCCGTCCTTGTCGACGCCCAGGATGCCGATGTGGCCGCTGTGGTGGTGGCCGCACGAGTTGATGCAGCCGCTGATGTGCAGGTCGATCTCGCCCAGGTCGTCGAGCTCGTCGAGGTCCTGGTAACGCTCGGTGATGGCTTCGGCGATGGGAATGGAGCGCGCATTGGCCAGCGCGCAGAAGTCGCCGCCGGGGCAGGCGATCATGTCGGTCAGCAGGTGCACATTGGCGCTGGCGAGGCCGGCGGCGCGGGCGGCGAGCCACAGCGCGTGCAGGTCTTCGGCATGCACCCAGGGCAGCACCACGTTCTGGTCGTGGGTCACGCGGGCTTCGCCGGCGGAGAAGCGGTCAGCCAGTTGCGCGAGGGTGTCGAGCTGGTCGGCCGATGCATCGCCGGGCGCCTGCTTCAGGCGCTTGAACGACAGCGTGACGGCGCGCAGCGCGGGGTTCTTGTGCGGCGCCACGTTGCGGGCGAGCCAGCGGGCGAACTGCACGTCGTCGGCGGCATGGGCGCGCAGTTCGGCGTCGGTCTTCTCGGCGCTCTGCAGCACGCGGGTGGCCAGCGTCGGGGGCACGAAGGAAGCGGCCACGCGGTCGAATTCGGCCTGTGTGATGGTGTGCGGCGCGCCGTCGTGCTCGAGGATCTGTTTGTACTCGGCGTCCACGTCGTCGATGTAGCGCTGGCCTTCGGCCTTCACCAGGATCTTGATGCGCGCCTTGTAGATGTTGTCGCGGCGGCCATAGCGGTTGTAGACCCGGATCACCGCTTCGAGGTAATTCATGATCTGCTGCCACGGCAGGAACTCGCGCAGCACCGTGCCCACGATGGGCGTGCGGCCCATGCCGCCGCCCACCTGCACGCGGAAACCGATCTCGCCGGCTTCGTTCTTCACGATGTGCAGGCCCACGTCATGCCAGCCGGTGGCGGCGCGGTCTTCGGTGGCGCCGGTGATGGCGATCTTGAACTTGCGCGGCAGGAACGCGAACTCGGGGTGCAGCGTGCTCCACTGGCGCATGATTTCTGCGTAGGGGCGCGGGTCGGCGATCTCGTCGACGGCGATGCCGGCGCGCTCGTCGCTCGTGATGTTGCGGATGCAGTTGCCGCTGGTCTGGATGCCGTGCATGTCGACCGAAGCCAGCAGGTCCATCACGTCGGCCGACTTGGCCAGCGGAATCCAGTTGAACTGGACGTTCTGGCGCGTCGAGAAGTGGGCGTAGTGGGTGGGCAGCTTCTGGCTGCCGAGCAGGCCTTGCGTTTCGATGGCCTTGCGGTAGACCTCGGCTTCGGGCTCGTCGTATTCGCGGGCGATGCGGGCCAGCACGCGGATCTGGCGGCTGGAGAGCTCGCCGTAGGGCACGGCCACGCGCAGCATGGGCGCGTAGCGCTGGACGTACCAGCCGTTTTGCAGCCGCAGCGGGCGGAACTCGTCTTCGTGGAGGCGGCCCTTCTGCCAGCGCTCGAGCTGGTCTCTGAACTGGGCGGCTCGTTGATGAACGAACTGGCGATCGAATTCTGTGTATTGGTACATCGTGCGTGTGTCTTGAAGAAGTGCGGTGCCGCACGTACAACGGGGCGCCCCAGCAAGAAGCCGAGATTCTGGAAGCGCGGCTTATGGAAACAAACTATTTTTTGGTTCGCGCCTTATGCGGATAAGCTTATTCGCCAGTATCCATGCGGGTTTCCAGGCGGTTTGATGCTTATTCCGGATAAGGCGAAAGCGCCTCCAAGCTGTCGCCATGCCGACCGCGGCGGACCCGGATAGCAAGGGTAAATCCTGACGCGGCGGCCGCTGTGCGGCGTTGAAATGATTATCTCGAATAATCAAATCGACGCAGGACGCAATGAATTCCAAGCCTTCCTCGACCTCGCGCCGCGGCGCGCTGATTGCCGGAATCACCGCCATGGCCACGCTCGCAGACGCGAGGGCGGCCGATGCGCCGCCATCCGGCGTCGCCACCCCCACCAGCGAGCGCATTCCCGTCGTCTTGCCGCGCACGGAATTCGTCTACGAGGCCATCGTCGACATCGCCGCGCCGATGACGCTGGGCGCCTCGCCCTTCGGCGAGCGCTTCATGGTGCCGATCACGGGTGGCTCGTTCGAGGGGCCGGGCCTGCGCGGCACGGTGCTGGCTGGCGGTGCCGACCGCCAGCTGCTGCGCCGCGACGGCGCGAAGAACCTCGATGCCGTGTATGAGCTGAAGACCGACGACGGCGTGGTGATCTCGGTGCGCAACACCGTGCTCTCGCGCAACCCGAAGAATGCGCCGCGCTATGTGTTCTCCACGCTGCAGATCGTCGCGCCCGAGGGCAAATACGGCTGGCTCAACGACTTCGTCTACGTGGGCACGCTCGACGCGCTGCGGCCGCAGCGCGAGGCCGTGGTGATCCGGGTCTACAAGATCGTCTAACGCAGCATCGACGACATCGCCGAGCAGCAGTTCAGCATGCGCACGGCCGCCTCCACCGTCGGCGCGGTGAAGCGCACGGTGACGCCGTCGACGCGCTCGAACGCCGGCCACTGGCAGAACAGGTCGGCCAGGGCGGTCGACTGCGTGCGCAGCGTCACGGTCTGCGGGCCTTCGAAGACCAGCGGCCGGGCGTTCGCGCGTGCGGCCAGCGCTTCTTCCACGCCGGCGCGGATGGCGCGGCGCGACTGCTCGGGCGACAGCGACACGCCGCTGCTGAAGCCGGTCGCCTTCTTCGTTTCCACGAAGGTCGCGTGCGGAAAGAGCGGGCGGTTCTCTGCGATGAACACGTCGTCGCCGCTGCCCATGACCACGGGCGCGCCGTATTCGCCGGCCAGCGCGCCGTAGAGCCCGGCCTCGCCCAGCTCCTGCCCGCCGAGCGCGATGCCCGCGAACGCGAAGCTGTTGATGGTGTGCGCAAGAATGCCGCGCCCCTGCGCGCGCGAGTGGTAGCCCACCATGCAGACCGCGTCCACGCCTTCTTCCACGCCGGCCACCATGCTCAGGTAGCGCGGCTTGCCTTGCACCACGCGGGCGCGCGCATCCAGCACGTCGGGCGGCATGTTGCGGAAGCCGCCGTGCGAGTCGTTCACCAGCACCTCGGTGGCGCCCGCATCGAATGCACCGGCGATGGCCGCGTTGGCCTCCTGTGCCATCAGCAGGCGTGCGCGTTCGTACTCCGGGTTGCCCTGGCGCGTCTGCTCGGGGTGGTAGACGCCGGCGACGCCTTCGATGTCGGTGGAGATCAGGACTTTCATGGGCGCAATGTGATCGGAATCAGGAAGAAAGAGAGAGGGCCGGCAGCAGGTCACGCAGCGAGGCGCGGTGGTTGCCGTCGCGCCCCGTCACGGCCGTGGCCTGCCAGAGGGCATGGATGATCGCCTGTTCCGTGCTGTCGGCGGCGGCCTGGAACAGGCCGTCGAGCAGCCCGTCGTGCAGCATCGCCACGGCAGGCATCGGGCGTTCGACGCTGCCGGGCACCGTGTAGGCGGTGGAAAAGGCCAGCACGATGTCGCCGCTGCCGTGGCCGTAGACCGACCCGGTGCGGGCCAGTCCGGCGCCCGCGCGCAGCGCCAGCCGGCCCAGCTGGCGCGCGTCGAGCGGTGCGTCGGTCGCGACCACGATGATGATCGAGCCCTTCTCGGGCTCCGTCGATGCCGGCACGCCGCGCACGGCCTGCAGCTGCGCCAGCCGGTCGCCGATTGCATGGCCGGCCAGCAGCAGCTGCGGCTGGCGCCCGTAGTTGGCCAGCACCAGCGTGCCCACCGTGTGCAGGCCGCCGCCGCGCGCCGACACCCGGCGCGACGCGCTGCCGATGCCGCCCTTGAGCTGGAAGCTCGACATGCCGCGCCCCGCGCCGACCGAGCCCTGAGCGAAGTCGGCGGCGGCGCCGTCGTGCGCGCGCAGGTAGTCGGCCTCGCTCACCGCGAGCCGCTGTATGTCGTTGAGGAAGCCGTCGTTGCACTCGAACACCAGCGGATTGACCGTGGGCAGCGAGCGCCCGGTTTCGGGGTTGGCCGCCGCGCACTGGCGGATCTGCGCCGTCGCCACCGTGCCGACCGAGAAAGTGTTGGTCAGCGCGATCGGCGTTTCCAGCACGCCGAGCTCCGCGAGCTGCACCAGCCCCACGCTCTTGCCGAATCCGTTGAGCACCACGGCTGCGGCCGGCACCTTGTCGCGGAACGGGTCGCCCTGGTGCGGGCGGATCACCGTCACGCCGGTCTGGATGCCGCCGTCGTCCAGGGTGCTGTGGCCGACGGTGACGCCGGGCACGTCCGCGATGGTGTTGCGCTCGCCTTGCAGCAGGGTGCCGATGAAGGGCGGTGCGGTGGGCTGCGCCAGGGAAGAGGTGGAAGGCATCGGGAGGGGAGAGGGACTACTGGCGGTCGATCTTCGGATCGAGCGCGTCGCGCAGTGCGTCGCCCAGCAGGTTGAAGGCGAGCACGGTGAAGAAGATGGCCAGGCTGGGGAACAGCGCCACGTGCGGCGAGGTCACCATGTCGGCGCGGGCTTCGCTGAGCATCGCGCCCCACTCGGGCGTGGGCGGCTGCGCGCCCATGCCCAGGAACGACAGGCTGGCCGCCGTGATGATCGACGTGCCCACGCGCATCGAGAAATACACCACGATCGACGAGATGGTGCCCGGCAGGATGTGCCGCACGATGATGGTCCAGTCCGACGCGCCGATGCTGCGCTCGGCCTCGATGTAGGTCTGCTGCTTGAGCACCAGCGTGTTGCCGCGCACCAGCCGCGCGAAGGCCGGCACGCTGAACACCGACACCGCCACCACCACGTTGGTCATGCTGCTGCCCAGGATGGCCACCACGCCCAGCGCCAGCAGGATGCCGGGGAAGGCGAACAGCACGTCGGACACACGCATCACGATGCGGTCCCACCAGCCTTCGTAGTAGCCCGCCAGCAGGCCGAATGCGGTGCCGACGAAACCGCCCACCAGCACCGACAGGAAGCCCGCCATCAGCGAGATGCGCGCGCCCATCAGGATGCGGCTGAAGATGTCGCGGCCCAGCGGATCGACGCCGAACCAGTGCGTGGCCGAGGGGCCGCTGTTCAGCATGTCGTAGTCGAAGAAGTTCTCCGGGTCGAAAGGCACGATCCACGGAGCGAACACCGCGACGAACACCAGCAGCAGCACGAAGAGCGCGGCAATGATGCCCACGGGCTGCTTCTTGAAGCGGCGCCAGCATTCGCCCCAGGGCGTGCGGACCTTGCCGGCGGTTTGCACCGCGGCAACGGGAGACAGTGGAACGATGGATTCGGCAGGCACGCCGGAAGCTTGTTGCGTCATGGCTGCTTGCTCACTTGTATCGGATGGTGGGGTTGATGTAGCCGTACAGCACGTCCACCACCAGGTTGATCAGGATGAATTCGAGCGAGAACAGCAGCACCAGCGTCTGGATCACGGGGTAGTCGCGCATCTGCACGGCGTCGACCAGCAGGCGGCCGAGGCCGGGCCAGTTGAACACCGCCTCCACCAGGATGGAGCCGCCGAGCAAAAAGCCGAACTGCAGGCCCATCATGGTGACCACCGGAATCAGCGCGTTGCGCAGCGTGTGCTTGAACACCACGGTGGATTCGCGCACGCCCTTGGCGCGCGCGGTGCGCACGAAGTCTTCCTGGATCACCTCGACGAAGGAAGCCCGCGTGAAGCGCGCCATCACGGCGGCCACGGCCGCGCCCAGCGTGATGGAGGGCAGGATGTAGTGTTTCCAGCTGCTGGCGCCCACCGTGGGCAGCCAGCCGAGCTGGACCGAGAAGATCTGCATCAGCAGCATGCCGAGTGCGAATGCGGGAAAGGAGATGCCCGACACGGCGAGCGTCATGCCCAGCCGGTCCGGCCATTTGTTGCGGTACACCGCCGAGACGATGCCGATGCCCATGCCGAAGATCACCGCCCACACCATGCTGGTGATGGTCAGCATCACCGTCGGGAAGAAGCGCTCGCCGATTTCCACCGACACCGGCCGCCGCGTGCGGATCGAGGTGCCGAAGTCGCCTTGCAGCATGTGGGTGAAGAAGTTCACGAACTGCTGCGGCAGCGGCTTGTCGAGGCCCAGCTCCGCGCGGACCATGGCCACGGTCTGCTCGTCGGCGTCCTGGCCGGCGGCAAGGCGCGCCGGATCGCCGGGCAGCATGTGGACGAACAGGAACACCAGCACCGCCACGATGAGCAGCGTGGGGATCAGGCCCAACAGTCGTTTGAGAAAGTAATTCAGCATGGGGTGCGGTTGCCGCGAGCGGGCGATGGCGGCATGCCATCGCCCGTCGGGCATTCAGTCAGGAAACGAGGAACCGGCGATCAGTTCGACACCGCGACGGCGTCGATGTTGATGTTGCCGTCGGGCATCACGAACACGCCCGAGAGGCGCTTGGCGTGCGCCGACAGGTTCTGTTCCGTGATCATCGGCACGCGGGGCAGGTCCTTGCGGATTTCTTCCTGCGCGGTCTTGTAGAGCGCGGTGCGTTCCTTCTCGTCGACGGTCACCAGCGCCTTGGCCAGCGCGTTGTCGACCACCTCGCTCTTGTAGAACGACATGTTGTTCAGCTTGGGCGCCCAGGCTTCCGAGGCGAACAGCGGGCGCAGGCCCCAGTCGGCTTCACCGGTCGACGAAGACCAGCCGGTGTAGTACATGCGGACCTTGGCCGTCTTCGGATCCGGCCATGCATCGACCTGCTCCGTGCGCTGGCCCACTTCGAGCGCCTGCACCTGCAGCTTGATGCCGATCTGCGCGAGCTGCTGCTGCACGAACTGGATCGTCTTCTGGCTGGTCGTGTTGTTGTAGGCGCTCCACAGCACCGACTCGAAACCGTCGGGGTAGCCGGCTTCCTTCATCAGCTCCTTGGCCTTCTTCAGGTCATAGGGAATGGGAGCCATCTTCTCGGCGTACTTCACGCCCTGCGGCAGCACGCCCTGCGCGGGGAAGGCGTAGCCGCCGAACGCGACCTTGGCCAGCGCTTCCTTGTTGATGGCATAGCCGATGGCTTCGCGCACCTTCGGGTTGTCGTACGGCTTCTGCAGCATGTTGAATGCCAGGAAGCGCGTGATGATCGAGGGCGTGGCCACCACTTCGAGCTTGTCGCTCTTCTTCAGCAGCTCGGCCTGCTCGTAGGGGATGGGGAATGCAAAGTCGGCTTCGCCGGTCTGCAGCATCGCGGCGCGCGTGTTGTTCTCGAGCACCGGCTTCCACTGCACCGTGTCGACCTTCGGGTAGCCCTTCTTCCAGTAGCCGTCGAACTTCTTGGCCTTGACGGCTTCGGTCTGCTTCCACTCGACGAACTCGAAGGGGCCGGTGCCCACGGGATGGAAGGCGATGTCCTTGTTGCCCCACTTCTTCAGCGCGGTGGGCGAGATCATGGCGGCCGATGCATGGGCCAGCGAGTTGATGAAGGGGCCGAAGGGCTCCTTCAGCGTGATGCGCACCGTGCTCGGGTTCACCGCTTCGACCTTGCTCACGCGGTTGAACTGGTTGTAGCGCAGCAGCTTGTTGTCCTGGTTGAGCACGCGGTCGAGCACGAACTTCACGGCTTCGGCGTTGAAGTCGGTGCCGTCGTGGAACTTCACGCCGGTGCGCAGCTTGATGGTGTACACCAGGCCGTCCTTTGACACGTCGTAGCTCTCGGCGAGCACGTTCTGCACCTTCAGGTCCTTGTCGAACTGGAACAGGCCTTCATAGAAGGTCTTGGTCACTGCCGTGGTGATGGTGGTGTTGGTGTTGTACGGGTCCAGCGTTTCCGGCTGGTAGCCGATCGACAGCACCACGTCTTTCGCGGCCAGTGCAGTGCCCGAGGCGGCCAGCGCGGCCAGGCCCAGCAGCGCGGATGCCCAGCGCAGGGAGGAAGAAGATTGCTTCATGGAAGAACTCCAGTCGGTTCGAGGAAAAAAGCAGGAGGGGGCCTGCGGGTTGAGAAAAATGAGTTGAAGAAGGTCAGAACGCGCCGCCGATGGCGTGGCGTGCCACGAAGTGGCCGGGCGCCACCTGCACCAGCGGCGGCACCTCGGGCTCGTCGCCCACCGCGCGGATCGGGCTGGGAATCTCGCCTTCGAGCAGCGCGCGCGGCTTGTGGCGGCGCGACGGGTCTGCCACCGGCACCGCGGCCATCAGCTTGCGGGTGTAGGCGTGCTGCGGTGCTTCGAACACCGCGCGGCGCGGGCCGATCTCGACGATCTGGCCGAGGTACATCACGGCCACGCGGTGGCTGATGCGCTCCACCACTGCCATGTCGTGCGAGATGAACAGGAAGGCCACGCCCAGCTCGCGCTGCAGGTCGAGCATCAGGTTCACGATCTGCGCCTGGATGGACACGTCGAGCGCGGACACCGACTCGTCGGCCACCACCACCTTGGGGTTCAGCGCCAGGGCGCGCGCGATGGCGATGCGCTGGCGCTGGCCGCCCGAGAACTCGTGCGGATAGCGCTGCGCCACTTCCGGCGGCAGGCCGACCTTCTGCAGCAGCCAGTCCACGCGCTGCTGCGCCTCGGCGCCCTTGGCGATGCCGTGGATCAGCAGCGGCTCCATGATCGAGAAGCCCACCGTCACGCGCGGGTCGAGCGAGGCGAAGGGGTCCTGGAAGATGAACTGGATGTTGCGACGCAGCGCCTGCAGCTCGCGCGTGGGCAGTTCGCGGATGTTCTGGCCGCCGAATTCGATGGCGCCGCTCTGGCTCTCGACCAGGCGCAGCAGCGAGCGGCCGGTGGTCGACTTGCCGCAGCCCGATTCGCCGACCAGCGCCAGCGTTTCGCCGGGGTACAGGTCGAAGCTGATCTTCTCCACCGCATGCACGCGGCGCTTCACGCGGCCGAAGAGGCCGCTGCGCACGTCGAAGCGCGTCACGAGGTCGCGCACGCGAAGAATCGGGCCGGCGTCGGCGCGCACGGTGTCCTGCGGGGTCGCGGGTTCGGGCGGGGCTGCATCGGCCGGGCTTTCGGTGCGCAGCAGCTCGAACTTGGCCGGCAGGTCGGTGCCCTGCATGGCGCCCAGCTTGGGCACGGCCGACAGCAGCGCGCGGGTGTAGGGGTGCTGCGGCGCCGCGAACACGGTGTCGGAGCTGCCGGCTTCGACCTTGTCGCCGCGGTACATCACCAGCACGCGGTCGGCAATCTCGGCCACCACGCCCATGTCGTGCGTGATGAAGAGCACGCCCATGCGCATCTCCTTCTGCAGCTCGCGGATGAGCTGGAGGATCTGCGCCTGGATGGTCACGTCGAGCGCGGTGGTGGGCTCGTCGGCAATCAGCAGCTGAGGCTTGCACGACAGCGCCATCGCGATCATCACGCGCTGGCGCATGCCGCCCGACAGCTGGTGCGGGAAGCGGTCGAGCACGTTGCGCGCTTCCGGAATGCGCACCAGCTCCAGCATGCGCAGCGCTTCGGCGCGCGCTGCCGAATCGCTCTTGCCCTGGTGGATGCGGATGGCCTCGGCGATCTGGTCGCCGGCGGTGAACACCGGGTTCAGCGACGTCATCGGCTCCTGGAAGATCATCGCGATGTCGGCGCCGCGGATGCCGCGCATCGCGCTGTCGCGCGCCTGGGCCAGGTCGAGCACTTCGCCGTTGCGGCGGCGGAACATCATGCTTCCGTTGAGGATGCGCCCGCCGCCGTGCTCCACCAGCCGCATCAGCGCAAGCGAGGTGACCGACTTGCCCGAACCCGATTCGCCCACCACCGCGAGCGTTTCGCCGTGGTCGACGTGGAAAGACAGTTTCTTGACGGCATCGACCGTGCGCTCGGAAGTCGAGAAGCGCACGGTGAGGTCGTCGACGGCGAGGACGCGGCCGTCCGGCAGGGCGAGGGCAGGGGTGGACATGGGAGTGCGAGAGAAAAAGGTGGCGTGCGGCAGCGTCAGGCGAAGATGGCTGTCTGGGGCGCTTCGTTGCCGCGCGCGTGGCCGCGGTACATGCCTTCGGTGTTGAAGGCCAGGCTCAGGTTGCCGTGGCGGTCGACGGCGATCAGGCCGCCGGTGCCGCCGATGGCCGGCAGCGACTGCTGCACCACGGCGTGCGTGGCGGCCTCGAGCGTGGCGCCGGCGTAGGCCATGCGCGCGCACACGTCGTAGGCGGCGGCAACGCGGATGAACATCTCGCCGCTGCCGGTGCAGGACACGGCCGCGGTGCGGTCGTCGGCATAGGTGCCGGCGCCGATGAGCGGCGAATCGCCGACGCGGCCGACGCGCTTGTTGGTCATGCCGCCGGTCGAGGTGGCGGCGGCGAGGTGGCCGTGCATGTCGAGCGCCACGGCGCCGACGGTGCCGAACTTCCTGTCTTCGTCCAGCGGGGTGGCGGGCGCGGCCGTCATGGACGCGCCTTCATGGTCGGTCACCACGCGGCCGGTGCCGCGCACGCGATAAAGCTGCTCGCGGCGCGCTTCGGTGGAGAAGAACGAAGGCTCGACCATCTCCAGCCCGTGTTCGCGCGCGAAGGCCTCGGCACCCGCGCCGGCCAGCAGCACATGGGCGCCGTCTTCCATCACGGCGCGCGCGGCGCGCACAGGGCGGCGGACGTGGCACACGCCGGCAATCGCGCCGGCGGCGAGCGTGGCGCCGTCCATCACGGCGGCGTCGAGTTCATGGGTTTCGTCGTGCGTGAACACGGCGCCGTGGCCGGCATTGAACAGCGGGCACTCTTCGAGCAACTCGACCGCCAGGCAGGCGGCGTCGATAGCGGACGCGCCCGCGAGCAGCGCCGACTGCGCGGCGGCGACGATGCGGTTCAGCGCGTCGTGGTAGGCCTGCGCCTGTTCGGCGCTGGTCGTGGCGGCGCTGATGGTGCCGGCGCCGCCGTGGATGGCGATCACGGGCACGTGGGTCTGGGTCATCGGGAAGCTCTCTTCTTTTTCGGGCCGTCGCCGTTCGGGGCGGCGGCATCGGGAGGGGTGGCGGCATTTGCGCCGTTCGCGCCATTTGCGCCGTTCGCGCGCAGGAGGCCGTTGGCACCGTGCAGCCACGGGCGCACCGCCTGCAGGATGCGGCCGGCGGACTGCACCGGATCGGGCGCCCGCAAGGCGACGGCGCTGGTCAGTGCCTCGACCAGCGCGAGCACGCTGGTCTCGCAGTTCGGGCGGTAGCTGGTTTCGGTCTGGCAGTACAGCACCACGTCGGCCAGCGGCGCGAGCGGCGAGCTGGGGCGGTCGGTCAGCGCGAGCAGGGCGCAGCCCTGGGCGCGCGCGATCTGCGCCAGTGCCACGGTGTCGGTCAGGTAGCGCGGGAACGTCAGGCCGATGAAAAGGTCCTGCGGACCCGCGTGCATCAGGGTGCGCGCCGAATGCGTCACGCCGCTCACGCTGGAGAGCAGGCGCACGTCGCTGCAGCTGCCATCCAGGCCGTGCTGCAGCAGGCCCGCCAGCCAGGCGCTCGCGCCGAAACCGGCGATGTAGATCGAACGCGCCTTGCCGATGCGCTCGACCGCTGCTTCGCAGGCTGCGTAGTCCAGCGTCTGGCGCGTGGCTTCGATGTTGCGGCGGCTCTCGTCGAGCGCCGTGGCGAACACCTCGGCCACCGTGGTCGGCCGCTCCAGGTTGCCGCGCATGCGCTCCACCGGCGCCACCAGCGGCTCGAAGCCGCGCACCAGCTCGGCACGGAAGGTGGCGTAGCCATCGAAATCCAGCGCGCGCGCGAAACGGTTGGCCGTGGCCACCGACACGCCGACCACGGCGGCCAGCTCGTCGATGGGCAGCGTCGCGACCTGCAGCGGGTGCTCGAGCACGTAGTCGGCCACTTGGCGATGCGAGCGCGTCAACCGCGGCAGCGCTTGCGCGATGCGCTGTGCCACGGTGGTGCCTTGGGTGTCGACGGTGCTGTTCATGAAAGGTGCGTAGCGCCCGAAAGTGTGCTTTTTTTGAAAACCAGTTTACAAATATAAGTCAAACAAGAAAATTTTCTGTCATTTCTGATCGCTCACGCAAATACCGGGCCAGCGTCGAAGGGATTCGGCAGCGCTTCGCGGCGGGGCGCTTTCCCTCTGGCGGTGGTCGCGTAAGCTCGCCCGGATTCTGTTTCTAGGTGTTTTCCCGATGTCGTTGCTTTCCGGTTCGTCCGTCCAACCCCGCAATTTCAGGATCGACGTCCTGCGCGGCATCGCCATCTCGCTGGTGCTCCTGCTTCACTTCCACCTGTCGTACTCGCTGGTGGACAGCCCGCTGGCCGACCTTCTGCCGGCTGTTTTCATCAAGTCCCTGGCGATCAACGGCAACTACGGCGTCACCATGTTCTTCGTGGTGTCGGGCTACCTCATCACCTCGACCACGCTGAAGCGCTACGGCAGCCTGGGCAACGTGGACGTGCGCGGCTTCTACGCCTTTCGCTTCGCGCGCATCGTTCCTTGCCTGGCGGTGGCGCTGGCGGTCATCGTCGGGCTCGGCCTGCTCGGGCAGCCGGCGTTCATGAACATCGCCAAGCCGGGGTGGCCGCAGGTCGGCTATCCGGTGGCGGTGCTGTCTGTGCTGACCTTCTGGCACAACCTGCTGATGCAGCATGCGTGGTACTTCAACTACGCGATGAACATCTACTGGTCGCTCTCGGTGGAGGAGGTGTTCTACCTCGCGTTCCCGCTGCTGTGCTTCGGGCTGAAGCGGCAGTGGGCCATCGTCGCCGTGTGGCTGGTGGCGATCGTCGCGGGGCCGGTCTATCGAAGCTTCCACGCGCACGACGAGATCTACTTCATGTACGGCTATCTCGCATGCTTCGACGCCGTGGCCTTCGGCTGCTGCGCGGCGCTGGTCGCGCAGCGGGTCGGCCTGCATGGATGGGCCGGCCGCCAGATCCAGCTGGCCGCGGCGTGCCTCCTGGCCGTGACGTATCTGCGCGGGATCCACGGCAACGAAGTCTTCGGCTTCACCGCCATCGCAGCCGGAACCGCGGTCCTGCTGGTCGGCGCGCACAACGAGAAGGTATCGGCATGGGCGCAGCGCAGCAGGGCGCTCGCGGGTCTTCGGTGGCTGGGGCGGCACAGCTACGAGCTGTACCTGTTCCACATCATCGTGCTGGGCCTGATGCGCGGCGTCGTGGCGCGCGGGCAGATGCAACCCGAGTGGAAGCTGCCGGCGCTGGTGTTTTTCGTAGCGGCGTCCGTGGCTGTGGCCTGGGCCATTGCGCGCTTCTATTCGGAGCCGATGAATGCTTGGCTGCGGCGCAGGTTGCTTGCTTCATAGCCGTCGCTGTATCGACAACGTGCATTGCAATCGGTCGATCAACGGGCCTGCTCCGGCCAAGAGATACACTGCCTTTCGCACGTCAAAAAAAGGCGTGCTTGGGATTGGCGTCCCAAAGCACCTCTGCGATCCAAGCCGCAGATTCCTATGCCCACACGCTCTTCCATGCTGCCTTCCTCTCCGATCGACGAGGAAGGCACTCCACTTGACACGACGCCTGACGTCATGCCGAGGCTTTTGACTCCACCGCTGCCACCGCAGGCCACGGATGCGGATTCCATTGCACTGCAGGCGTGTGACGACGTCGACAGCCTGCGCGAGGTGTGGCGTGCTTACGTATGCCTCGAGAAACTCTTGGTGCCGCTCGAGTTGGCAGACACAGAGCAGGTCTATCCGACACGCACCGAGTTGAGTTCGCTCGTCCGCTTGATCAATGACGAAATGCATCGTCGAATCGAACTGATCGACACGACACTTCATGCAGCACGAGCTCCATCGCGTCACCCGGCCTGAACGCCTCTCGCCGACGCATGCGCCGCGACCATCCAGCAGGCCGCGGTGAATCGGACTTCATCGCCATGGACATACGGCTCGAAAGCCGGGCGGACCGCCGCGATGACGCGGCTGCGCGTCCTCCTCCTGCAACTGCTTGCCGACGGGGCCGAAAAAGCTAGGCGCGCGCCTTCTGCATGAAGACGCTGAACGGATCGGGGCCGTAGCTGCCGAACGGGCCTCGCGGCAAATAGCCCGAGCGCGCATAGAGCGCAATCGCCTCGGGCTGGCGCGGTCCGGTTTCCAGCATGAAGGTCGTGCAGCCCTTCGCCGCGGCTTCGCGCTCCAGAAAATCCAGCACCCTGGCCGCGATGCCTTGCCCCCGGTTCTCGGGCCGCACGAACATGCGCTTGAGCTCGCCGAACTCCGGGCCCACGACGATGGCGCCGCAGCCGACGGCCTTGCCCTCGTGGTCGCGCGCCACGGCGAACAGCACGTTGGGCGCGGAGAGCGCCGCGATGTCGATGCCGTGATGGCTCTCCGGCGGATAGAGCGGCTTCTGGTAAGCGTCGAGGTCGTCGATGAGCTGGATGACGTCGGGCTGGGCGGGGCTTTCGAGGGAAATCTGCATCGGTCGATGTTACTGAGCAGGCATCGCCACGCGCAGTGCCTGCGCCCACCGCTCGGCCATGGCCGGCGAGTTGAAGCAGGTGGTTTCCTCGGTCGCGCTGCAGACGGCGCGCTCGAGCAACTGGATGTCCGCTTCATGCTGCCGCGCCACATGCGGGTCTTCGAAGAAGATGACCTTGTGGCAGCGGCGGTCCAGCACCAGTTCGGCGATCTGCGCGTCGCCGCCGAGCGGGCCGCTCTGGTAGCGGGTGACCCACGGCACATCCGCCGGCCATCCGCGCGACCATGCCAGGTCGTTCAGCAGGCCGCCGGTCGTGCCGGTCGCCACGCGGTTGCGGAAGCCGGAGAGAAGATCGAAGTGCAGCGCGGCGAACGCCACCATCCGCTGCTTCAGGGCATCGTGCGCAATGAGCGCAACGGTCTGCTCCTCGCGGGGCGCGAACGCGTTGCCGGTGGCGTGGCCGGCCAGTGCCAGCTCGATCGCGATCCATTCCCGCGCGCCGGCCGCAGTCGAAAGAAAAGGCTTGCCGTGAATCACGCACTGGCGCTTCAGCGCCTGTGCCTCGGGGTACAGGGAAGACGGATCGACCGGGTCGATGAAATAGATCACGCCGTCGATTTCATCGGCCGGCACCAGGCCGCCGGAGATCCGCGACACCAGCCGCATGAGCCCGCCGTCGGGGCCGTGAGGCAGGCGCGTAAGCGGCGCATGGCCTGCGAGCAGGCCGTCGCGCACCAGCGCGTCGTGCGTTCCGCCCACCGCAAGGAGGCCCAGGTTCAGCGTGCGGATGCCGGCCTCGCAGGCCTCGGCCCATCGGCCCAATGCGCCGACGCCTTCCTGCCGGTGCAGGCGATTGGCCACGAGGCCGAAACGCCGGGAAGCTGCCAGGGGCGCCTGCGCAGGAGGCTGCTGTGAAAGCGGCGATGCTGCCATGTGTCTTTTCACCTTTGACGGAGTTGGATGAGGTGTTCGACCATGCCCGGCTATCCGGGCGTCAGCCCGAGCACCCACCGCTTGAAGTGTTCCAGCGCCCCGGAGGCCGGCCGGCCTTCGGGGTAGGCAAAGTAGTAACCTTGGCGCACGTCCAGGTGCCGGTCGACCGGTATCACCAGTTCGCCGGTCTTCAGCTCATGTTCCACCAGGATGCGCGGCGCAAGGCCGACGCCCATGCCGGCGGCGGTGGCCGCCACCACCATGGTGAACAGCTCGTAGCGCGGCCCGCGCGACGCATGCACCGTGTATTCCCAGCCTTGCTGCGCATACCAGTCGCGCCAGGCGTGGGCGCGCGTGCTCAGGTGCACGTGGCGGCAGCGCTCGAAACCGGCCTCGTCCCATGGGCCGTTGGCATCGCGGAAGGCAGGGCTGCAGATGGGCACCATCTCGCCCTCGGCAAAGATCAGCCCGCCGCGCGTGTTCGGCCAGAACTGGTCGCCGAAATAGATGGCCGCGTCGTAGGCGTTCTCCTGGAAGGAAAAGGGCTGCGAGCGCGCCGACAGGTTGACGGTGATGTTCGGATGCAGCTTGCTGAACTCCGGCAGGCGCGGTATGAGCCACTGCGTGGCGAAGGTGGGCACCACGGCCAGTTCGAGCACGAAGCCCATCTCGTGGCCGGCGCTGATCTCCAGCGTGTCGCGGCGGATCTGGTCGAGGTGGCGGCGGATGCGCGCCGCGTATTCGCGGCCCACGTCGGTCAGCGTGAGCCGGCGCCGCACGCGCGAGAACAGCGGCACGCCCAGCCGCTGCTCGAGCATGGCCACCTGCCGCCCGACTGCGCTTTGCGTGAGCGCGAGTTCGGCGGCCGCGCGGGTGAAGCTCCCCAGCCGCGCCGAGGCCTCGAAGGCCTGCAGCGCGCCGAGGTTGGGAATGTCTTTTCTCATCGATTGCCAGCAGTTGTCTCAGTCTCTTTCGGCGAAGCACCCATCGTGCCCGGGGAGGCGGGGTCCGCGACGCTATTTTGCGTGCCGCCACGCAGGCGCCGCGCGGCATTTGTGGATACGCTGGCGGTGGCGCCATCGATGGCGGCCGGCAAGAAAGGCATTTCATGCGTCGTGTGGTGATCATCGGCGGCGGGGCCATCGGCTCCGCCATCGCTTACTTCCTGAGCTGCGATCCGGAGCAGGAGCCCTTCGATGTCACGGTGGTCGAGCGCGATTTCTCGTACCGGCAGGCTTCGTCGGCGCTGTCGGCCAGCTCCATCCGCCAGCAGTTTTCCACCGCGATCAACATCGAGATGTCGCGCTACGGCATTCAATTCATGCGCGCGCTCGGCCAGACCCTGCGCGTGGGCGACGAGGTGCCGGACATCGGCCTCGTCGAGCCCGGCTACCTGTACCTGGCCTCGCCGGCGGGCGTGGACGTGCTGCGCGAGAACCATGCGATGCAGAAGGCGCACGCGGTCGACGTGGCGCTGTTGACGCCGGCCGAGCTGAAGGCGCGGTTTCCGTGGATATCGACCGAGGGTGTCGCGCTGGCCTCGCTCGGGTTGTCGGGCGAAGGCTGGTATGACGGCTACAGCCTGCTGCAGGCCTTTCGCAGGAAGGCCGTGTCGCAAGGCGTTCGCTATGTGCAGGCGCACGCGACGGGCCTGCGCCGCGACGGCCGGCGGCTGACCGGCGTGCAGCTGGGCAACGGCGAGACGCTGGACGCCGACGTGGTCGTCAACGCCGCGGGCGCGTGGGCCGCGACGGTGGCGGGCTGGGCCGGCATCGAGTTGCCGGTGCGCGGCCGGCGCCGCAGCGTGTTCAGCTTCTCCTGCCCCGACGCGCTGCCGGGCTGCCCGCTGGTCATCGACACATCGGGCATATGGCTGCGGCCCGAAGGCCGGCAGTTCATCTGCGGCTTCGCGCCGCCCGAGGCGCAGGACCTCGACGACCAGCCGCTGGACGTGGAGTACGGAGCCTTCGACAGCTTCATCTGGCCCGCGCTGGCCGAGCGCGTGCCTGCCTTCGAGGCCATCCGCATGACCGGTGCGTGGGCCGGCTACTACGAGATGAACGTGTTCGACCACAACGCCATCCTCGGCCTGCACCCGGAGTGCGACAACCTGTACTTTGCGAACGGTTTCTCCGGCCACGGCCTGCAGCAGTGCCCGGCGGCCGGGCGGGGCGTGGCGGAGCTGATCCGCTTCGGCGGCTATCGCAGCCTCGACCTGGGCGCGCTGTCTTTCGCGCGCATCCTCCAGAACAGGCCGCTGCTCGAGAAGAACGTGATCTAGCCGCCCGGATTCAAGGCGACGCCAATGCGGTGAACGGCCCTTGCTGGCCCAGCGCGGACTGCCCCTCGTTGAGCACCGCGACCAGCCTGCCGTAGAAGAACGGAAGGCCGAAGTCGATGGCGCTGCCGATGCTCGCCGCGGCCACGTTGTTGACCGCCACCGCGCCCGGGTTGCTCGTGAACAGCGACTGCGCGTTCGCTATGGCAAAGCTCTGGCTCAGCGCGGGCCCCGTGGCCGCCGTGAAACTGGCGCTGAGGTCGAGCGAACTGGGCGGGCAGTAGAAGCCTTGGTACGTGCTGCCCTTGGCGCACTGGGCGATCGTCGAATCGTTCAGGAACAGGAAGTTCGATCCGCTGTCCAGGAAGCTGTCGGGAAAGCTGCTGTTCTTGTAGGTGGCCGAAACGCGCAGCGTGCGCGGGTTGGTCTGCAGCACCGTCGCGCCGGTCATGGCGTTGTTGGCCTGCGTGGCAACGCCGAAGTAGAGCGTGCCGACGGTCACGCCCTGGCCAGCCGAGGAAATCGCGGGCAGCCCGAGCACCACGCCGTTGTTGTCCTGCGCGAAGCTGGCGACGATGTTCTGCGCCTGCTGGGCGAGCGGCACCGCCGTATTCTGGCACTGCGCGCCCGCCTGGCAGGTGTAGTAGGTGGCCGCAACCGCCTTCTGCGCGCAAGCGCTGCCGCAGTCCTGCAGGAAGGCGGCCACGCCGATGATGCCGTTCGTTCCCAGTTCCGCGGGCGTGTTTTCGGCCTGCAGCGTGCCGTTGTCGGAGCATGCGCTGGGCACGGCGCCCGCCGCGGTGTCGCCGGTGATCTGCAGCGGTTGCGCCGCCGCCGACTTCGGCCCCAGCGTGATGTCGGCCGTGCGCATGGTTCCCCATGTGTAGCCGTCGAGGAACTGCGCGCAGGCGTTCAGCGGCGCGCCGCTCACCGACTCCTGCGGCAGCGCCGCCAGCATCGAAGAATTGAGCGCGGAGGCGGCGATGCGTATGCCGGTGGAACCGGTGTCGACCAGGACGTTGTCGATCGTCTGGCAGGTGCCGGTGCCCGGTGCGCAGAGTTTCACGCTGACCTGCGGGAGGTTGACGCCGCTCGTGTCCGTTCCACGCGACACGGTGAGGGACATGGAGTTCTGCGAACTCGTGGTGGGTGTGGATGTGGGTGTGGGTGTCGCCGCCGGGGTGCCGGTGGTGGTCGGCAGCAGCGCGATCGGCAGTGCGCCGCCGCCTCCGCCACCCCCCCCACCCCC